>JBBREG010000106.1:0-11262 GCA_038203125.1 Chitinophagales bacterium | reverse complement strand
AAGTTCAGGAAGCATACTCAAACCATTTTTGTATTGTGCTGCTTTAGAACAAGGATTGATTACACCTGCAGGTATCCTTGAAGATATTCCAACGTACATCCGCGGATATCAACCTTTAAATTTTAGCCAGGAATATATGGGGATGGTGCATGCTGATCAGGCGTTAGCGATGAGTCTTAATGTGCCTGCGGTGCGGTTATTGCAGCAGTATGGAATTCTTCCTTTCAAAGAAAAACTGGAAGCGGCGGGAATCACTACGTTACATTATTCTCCGGATCATTATGGATTACCATTAGTCCTTGGTGGAGCAGAGGTGACGCTATGGGACATCTGTGGTACGTATGCAAGCATGGGTCGTGTATTGTCTAACATGTATAAAAACGACAAACAATACACGAAAGCAGATATCCATCCACCACACCTATGGCGATCGAAGGAAAAAACTAACGTAAAAAAGCAATTGACTGCGGAACCACCTGTATGGAATACTGCAGCTATCTGGCAGACATTTGAGGCGATGAGTACATTGCGGCGTCCCGACCAGGAAGGGCAGTGGGAAACAGTTCACAGTAGTCGACGAATTGCATGGAAGACAGGAACCAGCTTCGGGTATCGGGATGCATGGGCGGTCGGGCTTACACCAAAATATACGATCGGTGTATGGGTAGGAAATGCGGATGGGGAAGGCAGGCCTGGTGTTATTGGATTACACGCTGCTGCTCCCGTGTTATTTGATGTGTTACGGATGTTGGATGACAATGAAGATTGGTGGCGCGTCCCGTATCAGGAACTGACACCCACACTAACGTGTACAGAAAGTGGCTGGCTCGCAGGTGATCTTTGTTACGCAACGGACACGACGTATATTATTAATTCGGATCAGATGCCTGTTGTATGTACATATCACGCGTCCTGTTATGTAGATGCTGACCAGGAATATCGGTATCATCCGGATTGCAAACCAACTTCATCATTGCAGCGCAATTATTTTGTGGTACCAGCAATCTCAGAAGCATATTTTAAACGGTATAATCCTTCGTATGAAAGTTTGCCGCCGTTGCATGGTGATTGTCAAGAAAGTCAGACATCACGGCAGGATATCGCGATGATCTATCCGAGAAATGGATCCAGAATCTATGTGCCATATGAATGGGATCATAAACGATCCAGGGCTGTATTCTCTGCAGTGCATCGGGATGATACTGCAAATGTGTACTGGCATCTGGATAAAAAATTTTTAGGAAAGACAAAAGAGTTTCACCAGATAGAAATTGATCCAACTCCGGGCATGCATGAACTGGTCTTGCAGGATGAAAATGGATCTACGGTGTCTACGATGTTTGAAGTGCTTTCTAAATGAATATAGAACATGCTTCGACTTGCTAGTCTCAACCTCGTGCTACGGTTCGACTTACAGGTTCACATCCTCACGCTACAGCTCACCAACCGCAGCAACCGGAACAAGGAATGTAGAATGTAGAAATCTAAAATAAAAAAGTAAAATAAAAAAGGTGCCGACCTTGCGGAGCGACACCCACTTTCATACTAATACTCGTCTGAAAAATTCTTAGTTATACTTACCTCTGATAAACCAGGTATTGTCGTTGAAGATAAAACCTACTTTGGCGCGAACAAAATTTTCGCTCAGGTTCGGTCCGCCGGTCCGGGTACCGTAATCAAGTCCAACCTGGAACCAGGCGATATTTCGTTGCAGGATCAAGGGGAGATTTGCTCCTACACTAAACGTAGTTTGCTTTACCTGTTCTCCTTCGATGACCCTGGGATCAGTAGCCAGTGAAAAACCAGCGCGATATTCTACCCGACGGAAATAAGAAGTAATCGAGTTAGCATCTGGTATCCATGCACCACCGATACCAAAACGCCAGGTATCTTTCATTTCTGCTGGCCGTGAAGAATTTTCATAACCACTCCATTTTGCACCACCATAATCCACACCAAATCTGAAGTCACCTGCGTGACGATACATCAGCCCTGCACCCCAGGCACCGGGAAGAACTGTTTCACCTTCCTGATCCAATGCGATGAATACAGTATCGCGGTCATCGTAAGCGACGCTTTCGGCGTAATCAAAGACATCGGATTTTGTATCCAGATTTGCCTTTCCGCCGAAATACAGACCAGCTGATACCAATCGGGAAGGACTATCATCTTTTTTTCTTGCTTCTTCCAGGTCTAACGGATGTTCATACATTAGACCTATGCGATAGGAGAGTCCTTTATATGCTGTCGTATTTGTAAACACATTCGTGTATGAATTTTCCAGGTCAAGAAAAAAAGTTTCTTCATCATAGGCCTGCTTACCATAGATATATCCCAGGTTGATCCCGCCTGCCAGGTTTTTATATTTAAAACCATTGCTCCAGTTGATCTTATAAAGACCACCTACACCACGAAATGTCCTGAGAACATCCCCTATAGAATCAATCGCATCGTCTATCTGAATATAATATCCTACCTGGCTATAGGGCTGCAATGCGAGTCCCATACCCCAGCTGAATTTTGTTTCCCGACGCTCCAATGCTTCATTAAGTGGATTGATGATTGGGAAACTCAGGCTGATATGTTCCAGGTTGCCGGTCCATACATTTTGTTTATTATCAAAACGCTTGTATGTTGACTTTTTGGCAAACATCCCCAGCTGAAAACTGGTGTATTGGAGGAATCCTAAAGAGGCTGGATTTTCAAAATTTGATTCAAAAAAATCATGGTAGACGGCATTGAGGCCGCCCATAGAGTGACTGCTGGGCAGGTTGGCGTCGAAAAAGTCACCGATTCCAAACTGGGAAAAAGGAGAATTATCCTTGGGTTGTGCTGTCATCAGGATGGTAGTGGTGAGCACTAAACAACTGATTAACAGAGACTTAATTGGTTTAATCAACATTCAAAACAAGTATTTGGAAAAGGCCTTGGATGACCAGTTCGGGTGACACAAATATCTGACTTATTAATCCGTCAGCCAAGAGATTGGAATCTCCACCGGTAATAACGAGTAAAACCTCTCCATATGCTTCGCGGGCGCGATTTAATATTCCTTCGATTTCCATGACTACTCCGAGGCAGGCGCCATTTTGAAGAGCATGAATCGTGGAGTCACCAAACGGCAGATCCGGAAAACCAGGCTCTGCTAAGGGGAGTTTGGCAGTGTAGTCATGCATAGCCTTCAGACGCATAGAGATCCCCGGAGCAATATTCCCTCCGATAAATATGCCGGACGCCAGGAGCAGGTTCATGGTGATGCATGTTCCTGCATCTACCACAAGACAATTTTTACCTGGGTATAAAGCGTGAGCACCGCAGACAGCGGCGATTCGATCTCGTCCCAGTGTCTCAGGTGTCGTATAGATAATCTGTACCGGGAGAGATGTAGTATGTGATAATTCGATCTTCTTTCCAGGTGCGTTGAGTTCGGAAATTTTCCATTCAGCTGTCCCGCTGGTCGTGATGATCAGGTGACGCACATCATGTTGATCTATCAACTCCTGAATGTCCTGTGCGGAAGGACTAATAAAAGCCTGAGTTGTTATTAGCTTATGATCTGCATTAAACACGCCTGCCTTTGTTCTGGTATTGCCGCGGTCAATGGTGAGATACATGAATTACGAATTACGAGTGACGAATTACGAATGATGAAGTATAATTTTTAATATTTTGGATTTTGGATTTTCACCCCTCACGCCTTACACCTCACGCCTCAAGCCTAATGTTTGAAATGCCGATAGCCCGTAATCACCATTGCCATATCAACTGCATTACAATAGTCGATACTTTCCTGGTCTTTGACAGAACCACCCGGCTGGATAATGGAGGTGATACCTGCTTCATGTGCGATCTGAACGCAATCCGGAAATGGGAAGAAAGCTTCAGATGACATCACAGCGCCATGTGTATCAAAACCAAATGTATGAGCTTTTAAAATTGCTTGTTTCAATGCGTCTACACGAGAAGTCTGACCACACCCCATACTGATCAACTGATGATTTTTGACGAGGGCGATACCATTTGACTTCAGATGCTTGACAACTTTATTTGCAAAAAGAAGATCAGGAATTTCGCCTTGTGTTGGTGACCTTTTCGTGACTACTTTCAGCTGAGTCGACTTTTCAGACATCTTGTCAAAGTCCTGGACGATGTATCCATCCAACAGGCTCTTAACCTGTTTTTTTGTTTCCGGATATTTTGATAAAACGAGCAGAATACGATTCTTCTTGGCAGTCAACACTTTCAATGCGCCTTTCGAATACGAAGGTGCAATCAAAACTTCGTAGAAAATATCATCAATCGCGTGGGCTGTTGTCTCATCGATCTGATGATTACAAATAAGGATACCCCCGAAAGATGAAACAGGATCACCGGCCAATGCGGCAGTCCATGCTTCATGAACTGTATCTCTTGTTGCTACACCACATGTGTTTGTATGTTTTAATATCGCAAACGTTGGATCATCGTCTTCTCTGAATTCATACATCAGGTGAATGGCGGCATCCACATCTACGAGGTTGTTGTATGACAATTCTTTGCCACTGAGTTTTTCGAAACTTGGCGGATCATCATTGTAATAGACTGCTGTCTGGTGAGGGTTTTCACCATAGCGCAAAGGAGTAGCATTGTGCAGGGAAATTTTCAGTGATTCATCTTTGCCATCGCTATTGAAATAGTCGTAGATCTGTTTGTCATAGTGTGATGAGACCTTAAATGCCCGCGTGGCAAAATAATGACGCTCTTCCAGTGTGGTTTGTGCACCATTTTTTTCCAACAGTTGAAGGAATGCAGGGTAATCCTCCTGTGAGGGGATGATCACAACGTCGCCATAGTTTTTCGCTGCTGCCCGGATTAGGGATATTCCTCCGATATCAATTTTCTCAATGATGGTAGCTTCGTCTTTGGTGCTTTTGACCGTTTTATCAAAAGGGTAAAGATCTACAATGACCAGGTCGATGGGTGGAATGTTGTACTGTTCTAACTGGTTGATGTGTGTAGGTTCCCGCCTTGCGAGGATACCCCCAAATATCTTTGGATGGAGCGTTTTGACCCTGCCGTCCAGGATTGAAGGATAGCCAGTGAGATCTTCTACAGCGGTGGCCATGATGCCGAGGGTCTGAATATATTCCAGGCTGCCCCCCGTACTGTAAATGGTAACTCCCTGCTGGTCAAGGACCTTGATAATCTGGTCTAAACCTTCTTTATGAAAAACGGAGATAAGTGCGGAGCGGATTGGCTGTGAAGTGGCCATGAACGGTTAATGTTGGATAAGCGGCCAAAGGTAGGATTTTGAATTCCGATTTTGGATTTTGGATTTGGAATTTACAATGGGTAAGGGATCACGGATTTAAAGAAAGTAAAATTTTGAATTTCAACCTTAGCCTCAGCCTCAGTCTACATTATCCTTTTTTCACCCTGAGATTCAGGATATTACCCAGGTTGTAGCAATGGCGGCAGCGGGCTTCATAGATATCCTTTTCACCGAGCACAACAGTAGCGGAGTCGGTCGATCGGCGGTAGGTATGGGTGGCAAGATTCCCGCAGTGATGGCAGATCGCGTGGAGCTTGGTGATATATTCAGCGACCGCCAGGAGGTCGGGCATGGGGCCGAATGGGCGACCGCGAAAATCCATATCAAGGCCAGCAATAATGACACGGTGGCCGCGTGTTGCTAATTCTTCACAGACCACGGGAAGGTTCATGTCAAAAAATTGTGCTTCATCAATACCGACGACATCAACATCGGCTGCTACCTGAAGGATATCATCTGAAGACGGGACAGGTCGCGACATAATGGCACGTGCATCATGACTGACGACTTCATCTATACTGTACCGGGTATCCGTTAGAGGTTTAAAAATTTCTACTGCCTGATCAGCGATGCGGGCTCGTCTGAGTCTTCGGATGAGTTCTTCTGTCTTGCCGGAGAACATTGACCCGCAGATTACCTCGATCCATCCTCGCCGGGTCGTATGAAATGAAGGCTCCTGAAACATATGTTGCAAAGATGCATCCTTCCTTTCAACTCCCCACCGGATGGCGTAATATTGCCTGATTGACACAATATTAACCGCCTTCGTATCATATAAGAGGGCAGACAGTAGTAAATTGGCCACCTATAATATAAAGTAACATGGATCAAACAAAAGCACAACGTCTTCTTCATAAAATCCAGGCCTTCCTCGATAACGGGAATGGCCAGGAATTGTCCCGGCTCGAAAAGGACTTAATTAAATCATATATCCTTCAATTGTATGATGCGGTTTCTTTTGACTCGACTTCAACCACACCCGATGTACTTAAACATCACGAGTCTCATGATTACCGGAAACCTCATGAAGAAGTAATTGCAAAAAAAGAAACACCTGTCTTCAAAACACCGGAGGTGGTAAAAGAAGAGGTTTATACACCTGAGCCTCTCAAAGAAATTTTTCAAAAACCTGAGCCTCCAAAGGAAGATATCTATTACGAACTTCCAAAAGCAGACCCGGTGCCCGCGTATAAAGAATACGTTGTGCCTGTTATGAAGGAACAACCTATCGAGATAAAGCCTCCCGTCGTTGAGAACACATCACCTGTCCCACCAGAACATAAACCATATCAGTATCAGCCACCAGAACCAGTCATAGAGACTGTTCAGGTTAGCGCTATGAGTTCAACGCTGAATTCGGATCAGCAGGAAATACTTTCCAAAATATTTGATCAGCAAAAATCGGATGACATTGCTCACCGTTTTACGCACACGCCAATCCCAAGTATTGAATCAGCGATGGGGCTCAATGAGCGAATTTTTACGCTCAACGAATTATTCGGTGGAGATAAGTCCTTGTTTGATGCAACCTGTCAAAAGTTGAATGCGCTGCATTCACTGGATGAAGCGCGTCAGGCGCTGATGAATGGTCCGGCCCGTGATTTTAAATGGGCAGATGCAGCGCGTGTAAAAATGGCAGAACAATTTATTCGTATCGTGGCCAGACGATATCAAAAAACATAGCCAGCTATTTTAGATGTATAAAAGGCTACTCCAAAAACTTGCCTTTCCTATTGGTTTTGTTGCACTGATATGGCTACTACATATCATTCAGTTTTTTAGTGAGATTGATCTTCGTACACTTGGAGTTTATCCAAGATCGGTTGAGGGTTTGGCCGGTATTCTGACCTATCCTTTGATACACGGAAGTTGGGAACATCTTTTTGGAAATAGTGTATCCTTTATTATCCTGAGTGGCATCCTGTTTTTATTTTATAAACGGATCGCGATCCGGTGTTTCATCCTCTTGTACATATTTTCCGGATTAGGTATCTGGATTTTAGCACCCGCGGGTTCGTATCATATAGGTGCCAGTGGCATTGTGTATGGTATGGTGTCGCTGGTATTTTGGAGTGGCGTCTTCAGGAGGAATATTAAATCAATTGTTTTGGCCCTGATTATTCTGATGATGTATGCCGGGTATTTTGCGGGGATCATTCCGGGAAAGGATGGTATTTCATGGCAGGGTCACCTGATGGGAGCAGTTGTTGGTATCGTTCTGGCGTGGATCTATAAAAAAGATCTGGAAGATGATGAGGAAACGGAAGTGATTGAAGAGGAGCCAGAGGAACAGGATTATTTCCTGAGTCGCGATGTTTTTGAAAAAACGTTGGCTGAGAGGCGGAATGAATTGAATCGTGAATCGTGAGCCTTGAATTGAATCGTGAGCCTTGAATCGTGAAAATTTGAAACAAATTTTCAGCAGGAGATATGTAATAACTTTTAACTCGTCACTTTTAACTCGTCACTTTTAACTCGTCACTTGTAACTCGTCACTTATAACTCGTCACTTATAACTCGTCACTCGTCACTTGTAACTCGTCACTTGTAACTTGTCACTCGTGCAACCCTTACCCGAGAGAATTGTCTTTGATATCGTTTTCATTTATTCATCATCTTAATCAAACGATCATGTCAATGCCAACATTTTTTATTTCCGTTTTTGCATGTATACTGCTCAGCATACCCGCTCAATCCCAGGTCATGGGTATCAAAGGGGAAGGCCCGGTGGTCACACAAACCATAACTCTTGAAGCTCTAAAGGGTATTAAGCTGGCTATTGCAGGAGACGTAATCCTAACGCAGGGGAACACACAAAAGATAGAGATGGAAGGGCAAAAGAATATCCTGGATAATATTAAAAGAGATGTAAAGAATGGTGTGTGGGGTATTGCTTTTGATGAAAACGTCAGGGAATCAAAACAGGTGACTATTCGTATCACCCTTGCCACACTGGAACAAATCAGCCTGAGCGGTAGTGGGGAAATCAGTTCAACCAATACGTTTTCAGGTCTTACCAACCTGGATATGAATTTGGCAGGCTCCGGAGAAATACATCTGGCTTACCAGGCTCAAAAATCTGAAGTAAACCTCAGTGGTTCGGGAGAAGTTGAACTGAGTGGAAGCAGTAAACAATTTTCGATTAAACTGAGTGGTTCGGGGGAAGTAAGTGCTGCGGATCTAAAGACAGATACTTGTGAAGTCCACATCAGCGGATCGGGCGATGCCAACGTGCATGCAACCTATCAATTGAATAGCATTATATCCGGAAGCGGCGATGTGCAATATTCAGGTTCTCCTAGTGTGAATGCAAAGATCAGCGGCAGCGGGGAAGTGAAAAAAATTAACTAATTGCCATCAACGCCTTTCGTACTGAACCATGTTGCTGAAGAAGATTAGCTGCAGCTTCATAGGATAGAGAAGTGCGTTCCATAATCATGCGTATGCCGCGGTCGATCAACTTGTGGTTGGTGAGTTGCATATCCACCATTTTGTTGTCTTCGATGCGTCCGAGCCGGATCATGGTAGTGGTCGAAATCATATTTAGGATCAGCTTTTGCGCGGTCCCTGCCTTCATTCGTGTACTTCCGGTGATAAATTCCGGACCGACGACGCAGACGATAGGATGACGAGCGTTACTAATCATCGGGGCGTCCGGATTGCATGTGATACAAGCCGTCAGGATTCCTTTTTCTTTGGCAGCCTTCAGTCCTCCGATCACATAGGGTGTGGTGCCTGAGGCCGCAATGCCGATAAGTGTATCTGAAGTATTGATTTCAAAAGCCTGTAAATCTTTCCACGCCTGCTCTGTATCGTCTTCTGCAAATTCCTGCGCACGTCGGATGGCTGCATCACCACCTGCGATGAGGCCAATTACTTTATCGAATGGGACACCAAATGTTGGAGGACACTCTGATGCATCCACAATGCCGAGTCGTCCGCTGGTACCAGCGCCTATATAAAACAGGCGACCTCCATCGAGCATGCGAGGGATAATAGCTTCTACCAGGCTTTCAATGGCAGGGATACAGTCCCGGATCTGCAAGGGTACTGACTGATCTTCATGATTGATGTGTGTCAGGATCTCCCTTGTTGACATACGTTCAATATGCCTGTAAGGGGAATCCTTTTCGGTGACACGGTCGATCATGTTATAGATATCCGAATGGGATCAGCAATATTCGTTGAAAGCAGCTTTCAGATTTTCTGCAATCATCATGGCATTGCGTCCTTCAATGTGATGCCGTTCGATAAAATGAACGAGACGCCCGTCTTTGAACAGAGCAATAGCAGGTGAAGATGGAGGATAAGGAAGCAGATATTCTCTTGCTTTAGCTGTAGCTTCCTGATCCACACCAGCAAAAACTGTTACCAATTTTTCAGGATGTTTTTCATTCTGGAGAGCGATTTTGACACCCGGGCGGGCCATTGCTGCTGCGCAGCCACATACGGAATTTACTACCAACAATGTGGTGCCGGTTTGATTCTCAAGTACTTCTGCTACCTGGTCAGGAGTCTCAAGCGGTTCGAAACCGATGACGGTCAGGTCCCTGGACATAGGAGCAACTATTTCTGCTGGATACATATTATTATTTTTTTAAACTGGTTGTAGACTTAGTTTCGGGTAACAAAGGTAGTGAGGAATAAGTTTATGGAGCTTACGCCGAACAGGATACAACGACGTAGGCACAGCCTACCCCGAACGGGAACAAAATAAATAGAGGGGCTAACAAATGTGGGTTACATATATTAATTTTCCATTGTGCCCACGAGAATTAAGATCTGTTGTATATCGAGTCATGAAGAAGCCCGCCTGGCAACTGATTATGGCGCAAATGCATTGGGTCTGGTAGGGCCTATGCCCAGTGGGCCGGGACCTATTGCACTGCCGCTGATCCGCGAGATTGCTTCAGCTATATCCCCGGGCGTATCAAGTTTTTTGCTGACAGCTGAAACTACTTATGATTGGATACTCGATGTCTATCATCAAACCTATCCGCATGTATTGCAATTGGTGGATGAGGTGGAAAATATGGATGTGTATACGCGGTTGAAAGAAACCATTCCGCAGGTAAAATTGGTGCAGGTCATTCATGTGATTGGCGAGGAGTCACTGGATGAGGCTTTACGGATAGCCCCTTTTGTGGATGGGCTCCTGCTGGATAGTGGGAATCCAAAACTCAGGATCAAAGAGCTTGGTGGTACAGGCCGGGTACATGACTGGCGTGTGAGTCAAAAAATTGTAGAGCAGAGTGGGGTGCCTGTTTTCCTTGCTGGTGGATTAAGTCCGGAGAACGTCCGTGAAGCGATAGATCATGTCAATCCCTACGGAGTGGATATATGTTCAGGGTTGCGGACTAATGGAAAATTGGATGTACGGAAGGTGGAAGCGTTTGTTAAAGCAGTCAATGGGTAATATGAATTACGATTTATGAATTACGAATTTTCATTTTCATTATAACCACCAGAGTAATTATAATGCCCCATGTAGAGTTCCGAAGTTGGGATTTTTAAAATTTAAATTCCAGATTCAAATATCTATTTCAATACATGATTCGTCATTCGTCACTCGTACATCGCAACTTAAAATATGTTCGAATAATGATTTCACAGATATATTATTAACGTAAAAGCGTAAGACAACTTCATGAAAGAAGAATTTTATATGCCGATATGGATCAAAACGTTGTTAGGTTTTGCATTGGTGATGGGTGGGATCCTGTGTACGTTTTTGGTATTTCGTTTTGTACCTGTGCGGAAAGAGGAAGGGTTTGATGGATTGAGCTCGTTGATGGTTGTGTTTATGGCGTTGGGAATTGCGTTGGTGTTATACATAGGCGGATTACTATTCGATAAACGACATCCGTACACTATATTTTCAATTTGCTTTGCAATGTTTGTGGGAGCGTTGATATTGATCCGAATTTTTCATTTAGGGATGTAAATACAAA
>JBBREG010000105.1:0-11278 GCA_038203125.1 Chitinophagales bacterium | reverse complement strand
TGTGACTGTTACCGGCATCATTGTATACCCAGAATACGATCTCATCCGGGAAATTGCTTTCCTTGGGACAACCCCTTACTTCAATAGCAGGGTAATCACCATCACATGGATCATACCGTTCATCGCCATTGGCATCAAAGTATGCTCCGAGGCCCTGGTTATCATTTGGAAGATCAAAAGAATAGTATTTGCTCCAGTGTGGGTTACCTCGTGCCGGATATCTCTTTAATTCGTCAGGAACCAATTCGCAGTCGATTGGAATACCTGCACTTTCTGCTGCTAAAACTGCTGCGATATGATCTGAGATCGTAGCTCCTTTTACAATAAAGAATCGATCCCAGTTAAGACATGTGTCTGCGCCTGTAGTACCCACTGCACTCAGTGGACCAGGCCAGTAATCATTGTGCGTTGGGTCGCGATACGTTTGTGCAGCCATCTTTAAGTTTCCGGCGTCATCGAACCCGCCCAGCCAAACGGCACCCGCAAACAATGATGAAACACCGGGTACGCCCAGGGCCGGATCCACTGCAGGGACGATATACTGTCCTCTGGAAAGATCCCACCACATATCTCCTCCATTGAGCAGACGAGCGCGGACGTTATTGATCGCCAGATCGTATGACATGGTGGCAGGGGCACAATCTGAACGGTAGTTGATTTGGCCGTTACCAGATCCGGGAGGTCGTTGAGACCTTGGAGCATTCCATGCATGGGCCTGGATCGTTGTAAGAATGATCAGTCCAGCTAATATGAGCCTTACATTATTTTTCATAGATACTCTTGACTATAGATAAATAAGATCGTAATTAAAACTGCAACGTAGCTCCGAGATAGATGCGTCGCGGTTGCGTAAAGAAATTAGGATTGAGTAATCCCCACTGATAGGATCGCAGGTAATTGGGTATATCATCTGCGCGGCCGGAATCTTCAAGATTTTGAATAGAGCTTTGGCCCAGCGGTGTCACAAGGAATCCATCATCATAGGCAGACCCTGATGCGGAATAAACACCAATAATATTTCTGGCATCCAATAGATTTTCAGCACGTACGTACACATTGGCAAACAGGGCATTTGTGCTTTCCACATTTCCGATTCTGAATGATTTATCTATACGCATATCAATCGTAAAGTTCCAGGGCAGACGTGCACCATTGATAGAACCACCGATGCCGGTGCCCCCATATCGATCTGCTCTTTGTCTTGCTGTATACGGCCTTCCTGAAGCAGCATTTGCCTGTAGACTGATACCGGCTTCAGAGAAAACGTCTTTACCAAACCAGCGAGGTCCGTTATACTGTTTACCACTACCATATCGAAAATCCATATTTGTAGACAGACGATGCCTTTCATCAAAACCCAAAGCAGACAGGTTGCGTATGTTGCCACGCGAATTGACGTCGAGGTCTTTTTGTGATTCTGCATCAGTACCTGTTCCATCAGCAAATTGCAATGTGTACGCAGCAGTCATTTCCAGATTTGCAGTACGGCGAAGATCATAGCTGAATGAAAATCCTTTTACAGTGCCAAAATCCTGATTACCAAAACTTCTGTACTGGTTACCAGGTACACCCGGTACAAACAAGTAAGTCTGAGACTGGATCATGTCCCTCAACTCCTTATAGTATGCACTTAGGGTAATGGCACTTGAGTTGGAAATTTTTTGTTTAAATCCGACTTCAAAATCCGTGGTACGTTCAGGTTTGAGGTTAGGGTTATTTTCAGGTGGTTGATCCGACCAGTAGTAATAGTCCAGTGCTGTTGCGATTGTATTGGAAGGTGGGCGTTGCACCAGGATGTCATAGTGAACAAAGAAATTAGCGGCGTCAGATATTGGAAATGAAAATGCGAGACGTGGCATCCAGTTAACCTGAGGCTTGTAATCTTCAAAAGATTGTGAAGGATCAAACTGGCGGCTGCGGATATTACGTTTTGCGATATCCTGTTCTACAAAGTATGGATTTGGAATTTCATTTCCTAAAATTTCTGATCCGTCATTTACAGGCGTTCCCTGGGAAGTATACCATTGGTCACCATCACGAAATGCGCGGACCTCTTTGGCTCCATCAGATACAACATAAACTTTCCAGTCATCCTGTACGGCAGCGGGTCTTGGATCTGTCTCCGGAAGATTGTAGAAGTCATTAGCACTTATAATCTGGTAAAGTGAATACGGATCTTTTAACACCTTTGTATTCGCGTCATACCTGTCAATACGAAGACCCAGGCGGAAGATGATGTCTTTAAAGGTGAATTTATCCTGGATATACGCTGCGCTATAGATGGGTTTGTTTCCGGCTACAGGCAGTGTCCGTCGGCCAGATCCGTCATCAGCAACTGCAGTAAAGAAATCATCGAAGGTGGTGCTGAACGGAAGTTTTTCTCCCGTATAATCATATCCGTGATAGGTGATCTGCTTATCATCTGTCAACTCGCTGGCAGCAAACATGCTCAGACTAAGATCATCCGGATGGAGACCATCTGTATTGAAATAATCGTTGACGGAGGTTCCGGTAAGCTGGCGCACTGCACGATAAAATAACAGATCGGGCTGATCCTGCACCAATGTCTGGAATCTTGGTATTGCCCAGGATCCTGCAATTCCACCTATGGTCGCAAACAGCGTATCTGTTCCAATGATATTATTACTGTCCAGACCGATGATGTGTTTTGTATTAGCAGCAAGACGCATGGTATTCCACAGATCGCGGGGATTCAATGCAAATCTTCTGTCATGACGCTGCTCATACAGTATACCCAATTGAATACTATGACGTCCTTTTTCAGATCCACCTGGCACGAAGTCAAATGAAGCACTCATGCTGCCATTATGAATATCAGTCTCACGTTTATCGAAACGATTATAAATAGCCCCGGTAGATGTATGCACACCTGCATAAATACCATTTACCGAGTTGGATAAAAATCCATTGTATGCATAATAATCTCTAAAATCCAGGACATCCGTTACGATCGAATTGTAGTTATTGAGCAATACATTAATCGTAGAGGATGGCACATACCCTTCATCTGTAAAGGTTTCAGCATAACCAAAATGCTGCCCATATAAAGGTGTCCCGGCCAATGGTACCGCGAAAGGACTTGACGTATCCTGAGCAATACCGTTTACACTTTCCCAGGTCACATCAAAATCTCCTACATACCCGTACTCAAATAGATTATCTCTGTAGCGTGCGTCTCCTTCTTCATAAAATTCTTTTTCGAAACCATACTGCAGCGTATACGAAATATTACGGATCAGTGAAGAACCAGCGGTTGATGCAGCATCAGCTGCATTATTATTGTTACCTAAACGATGACGGAAACGGGCATTCAAAAGGAAACCATTCCGTTCAGTATATGGATTATTTTGCCAGTTGAGTAAATTCCATGCCCTGCTGGGTGAAAAATTACGGTCGATATCATAGTAACTCCCTCCTAAGGTGAAATCAATATCGTTGCTCATGCGGAAGTCAAGCTTCCCTGTTACATCCAAACGTTCATTACCGGCGTTTGGGCGGGCTTTCAGTAACTGGACATCATTTGCAGTCAATCGCTCACCCAGTAATAAAGGTGTTCCATTTTCATCAGTCAAAGGTTGCGCTGATATGCGGGCAATGGCCTCTTCAGTCGCCCGGTAACCACCAAAAGCCTGTGGATCATCATCCGACCGTTTGCGGTATTGACCTGAAAGACGGAAGCCGAGAATGGTTTGATTGGTGGTTTTATTTTTCATTATGGGCCCACTGAGATTTCCACTTAGGAGATTGTATCCATATGGGTCAGTTAACTCAGATGATTCTAATTCCAATGAACCTGAAAGTTTGGAGGAAGGACCTTTTGTGGTTAATGACACAAGGCCTCCCGTAACGTCTCCATAACGAGCTTCCATACCGCCGGTGATCACCTGCAACTGCTCAATTTCAGATTGAGGTATCAGACCCGAATTGACTACCCGGACACCGTCGACATAATAATTAGTCGCATTGGATCGTGAACCACGAATATTAAGAGCCTCACCATCGATGCTGGACAGACCTGCTGTAGTGGCTGCAATTGCATTGATACTTTTTACAGGCAGGTTGCGGATCTGTTCTGCTGTTTTGATTAAACCCTGGGTCGTATTGTCAAATTCGATCAGGGGAACTTTATAGGCTGTCACTACGGCTGCATCCAATGTGATACCCCCATCCATCTTAAAGTCAAGCTTATTTGACTTGCCTCCTAATACGACGACGCCGGTGATGGTTTGCTCCGGATAACCCGTGTAGACTACTTTAACATCGAACGTACCGGGGTCAATATTTGAAAATACATAATTACCATCGACATCGGATTGTGAACCTGTCATCTGCACCCCGTTTTTGTATAGGATTACATTTGCAAATATGAGCGGTTCACCGGTGGTCGCATCGGTTAATTTTCCTTCCAGGGAAGTTTGACTCCAGGCTGTGAGCCCGAATGCAGAAATGATACAGGTGATGAGTAATCGTCTTATCATAAAAACGTCTTTTAACCAACTTAAGATTAGATACGCAGCATAAATATGCCCACAATGTTACTAAATTATTACGAGTAGCTCGTTCAGAACGCTGTGTAAGTAAAAGAATTGACACTATTCGTCGATTCGTCACCTATTTTACTGGTAACCAATGAAATAAATGCCGTATATAAGACATTTACAGGTGAGGTAATCCACGAAATCCATGTCTTTGATACCTTCCCGACAAATGGTCTGAATGACTGTCAGAACTGTTCCTGACTGATATCAGCATCCGTACACATTACAGCTTGCTCTAATGTGCGGAATGCTGCCAGTACTTATTTTTTTATTCAAACAAATACATGTTCCGGTTTCGCTCAATCTCCCGAAAAAACGGATCGGTCAGATCATCTATGAACTGAATGGCCTCTCCGGTACTCTTCATTTCCGGCCCTAACCGCTTGTCTACGTTGGGGAATTTGTCAAATGAAAACACGGGTACTTTGATCGCATACCCTTTCAGCTTTTTATCAAAAGTGAAGTCCTTCAGCTTATGTGTCCCTAACATCACTTTTGTAGCAATATTGAGATACGGGATTTGGTATGCTTTGGCAATGAAAGGTGTCGTGCGCGAGGCACGGGGATTGGCTTCGATGACATATACTTTTTCCTTTTCATCCCCTTTTGCGGGTTTTATGGCAAACTGGATATTGATCAGGCCTTTGATATTTAAGGCAAATGCAATTTTCCTGGCATACTCTACCATCTGATCGATCGCATGTTGTGTCAGGCTATACGGAGGAAGTAGCGCATTACTGTCACCACTATGAATGCCGGCAGGCTCGACATGCTCCATAATCCCCATGATATGTACATCCTCACCATCACAGATTGCATCGATTTCGGCTTCACGTGCGCGCTCAAGGAATTGATCAATGAGGACTTTGTTGTCCGGCATGTGTTTGAAGATGCTCAATACCTGGCGTTCGAGATCATGATCATTGATGACAATCTTCATGCGTTGACCACCCAGTACATAGGAGGGACGTACCAGAACAGGGTAACCAACTTTTTGTGCAATGCGAACAGCTGCATCTACATCATGAGCGACACCATATTCCGGATATGGAATGCCTAACTCTTTAAGTTTATCAGAAAAGCTTCCCCGGTCTTCGGCGGTATCCATATTCGGGAAGTCGGTGCCGATTATTTTAATGCCATGTTTGTGAAATTCTTCTGCCAGTTTCAACGCAGTCTGCCCGCCAAGCTGAACAATCACACCTTCCGGTTTTTCAAGCTCAATGATCTCGCGAATATGTTCCCAGTATACCGGCTCGAAATAAAGTTTATCAGCGATATCAAAATCCGTTGACACTGTCTCTGGATTACAATTGATCATGATCGCTTCGTAACCAACTTCCTTGATAGCGAGTACCCCATGCACACAGCAGTAATCAAACTCGATACCCTGCCCGATCCGGTTGGGACCAGAACCCAGGACGATGATCTTCTTCCTATCGGATGGTATGCTTTCATTCTCAGTATCAAAGGTGCTATAGAAGTAGGGTGTCTTTGCTTCGAACTCGGCAGCACACGTATCCACCATCTTATAGGTTCGCTTAATGCCAAGTTTATATCGCTGCCGGGTGACTTCATGTTCATGAATGCGCAACAACCATGCTATCTGTGCATCCGAATATCCCATCTCCTTGATCTCCCTGAAAAAATCAGCCGGGATATCTTCTGCTACATTAAATAATTGCAGCCGCTCTTCTGCCTTTACGAGAGTTTTGATTTGTTTGATAAACCATGGATCGATCAGCGTGAGTTTATGCACACTGCGTTCAGAAACCCCGAGACGCAATGCGTCTTTCAATCTGAATATACGGTCATCACCAACTATTTCAAGACGCTCCATGATATCCGTAGTACGGATCCATTCCTTCATATCAGCTCCAAGACCGGTGCGATTATTTTCCAGCGACTGACATGCTTTTTGCAATGCTTCGGGGAAGGTGCGGCCGATGGCCATCACTTCACCGACGGATTTCATCTGCAGACCCAATGAATTTTCAGAGCCATGAAATTTTTCAAAATTCCAACGCGGCATTTTTACGATTACATAATCCAGCGTAGGTTCGAAAAACGCGCTGGTCGTTTTGGTGATTTGATTTTTTAATTCATCAAGTGAATATCCAATCGCCAGCTTGGCAGCAATCTTCGCAATCGGATAGCCTGTTGCTTTGCTCGCCAATGCAGACGAACGGCTAACGCGTGGATTGATCTCAACAACGATGATATCTTCTGTTTGTGGATTTAATGCAAACTGCACATTACAACCACCTGAAAAATTTCCCAGTGAACGCATCATCAGCATGGCACCATTGCGCATCTGTTGGTAAGCCCGATCACTTAATGTCATTGCAGGTGCTACCGTGATGCTGTCACCCGTATGGATCCCCATGGGATCTATATTTTCTACTGTACAAATGATGACGACGTTATCATTTATGTCTCGTAACAACTCGAGCTCGAATTCTTTCCATCCAAGCACAGCTTTTTCAACAAGGACTTCATGCGTAGGAGAAGCATTAAGTCCGCGTCGCAGCGCTTCTTCAAATTGCTCTTCTTTCATGACAAATCCACCGCCAGTACCTCCGAGTGTATAGCTTGGACGGATCACAAGCGGAAAACCAATTTTCTGTGCACCTTCCATTCCTTCCAGAAAAGAGTTGGCAATGTGGCTGGGTGCTACTTTCATGCCGATCTTCAGCACGTGATCGCGGAAGGCCTCGCGGTTTTCAGTGAGCTCAATCGCAGCAATATCGACGCCGATGAGGCGAACGTTATATTTTGTCCAGACACCCCGTTTATCAGCTTCGATGGCCAGGTTGAGAGCCGTCTGTCCTCCCATGGTTGCGAGAACGGCATCGATCTGGCGTTCTTCCAGGATCCTGATGATACTTTCAACGGTAAGGGGGAGAAGGTAGATATGATCAGCTGTGATCGGATCGGTCATGATCGTCGCGGGATTGCTGTTGATCAGGCTGACCTCAATACCCTCTTCTCTCAGGGATCGAGAGGCCTGGGAGCCGGCATAATCGAACTCACAAGCCTGACCTATGATGATGGGTCCCGATCCGATGATCAGTACAGAACGGATACTATTATCTTTGGGCATCTACCGGTTGACTTTATTTGAAATTGTAACGACCCTTGTCTGAAAAATCGGACAAAGATAGTATTTGCCAAAAAAGCGAAAGAGGAACCTTTACAGATGCTCCAAAAAGAAGTTTTAGTAACGGACTATGTCCATCCCGTCCTGCTGGAAGGGCTTCGCGATCTCGGCTACACCTGGACCTATGCCCCGGAGATGAGCCGGGAAGAGATGAGCCGGCTGTTGCCTGGGTATCAGGGAGTTGTTGTCAATACCCGGTGTGTTATTGACCGATCTACACTGGAAAGAACGGATTCCCTTAAATGGATTGGACGGCTGGGAAGTGGCCTGGATATAATTGATCTGGAAACTGCTGCAGAAAGAGGGATTCATGTCATCAGTGCCCCAGAGGGTAATGCACAGGCTGTTGCAGAACATGCTCTGGCCATGTTACTTTGCCTGTCTAACAAGCTAATTACCGCCGACCGTTGTGTCCGTGCGGGCCAATGGCTGCGTGAAGAAAACCGCGGATGGGAGGTTGCCGGAAAGACCATCGGCATCATCGGGTATGGAAACAACGGGAGTGCTTTTGGACGAATATGGTCCGGCTGGGACGTAAGGGTCCTCGCCTACGACAAATACCTGGCCCGGTATGGAAGCGAAAAAGTAAAAGCCGTAGACCTCCAGACTTTGCTCGAAAAGGCTGATATTATTTCCTTCCACATTCCTTTGACACCTGAAACAAAGGGTATGATTGACAATGCTTTTATAAGAAAGTGTAAACAAGGCTGTGTATTGATCAATACCTCCCGTGGGAAGATTGCAGATATGGAAGCCATACTGGAGGGATTGCGGTCCGGACATCTTTCAGGTGTATGTTTGGATGTGCTTCCTATTGAGCCTCCTTCTGCAGGACCCTCTGAATATGTGGCTGTTATGAATGCCCTGTATGAAAAGGACAATGTGGTCCTCAGTCCTCATATCGCTGGCTGGACAGTAGAGTCGAAGAAGAAGATCTCTGAAACCATTATCGTGAAGCTTGGTAGCTGGATGAAAAACGAGGAGTAAGGGAAGAAGGCCGGAAGGTGTTATCAATTTGTTATCACCAAAATTCTGACTATCAGTAGAATAGGTGATATTTCTAGATACCGATTTTCATATTTTCACTGAAAAAATTCCCTTAACTGGAATTAGTCTAAATAAAAACATACATTTGCCGCCATGAATTTCCAGCATGTGACGGCTCTCCTATGTATGGGTTTGACACTCAGTTTTGATGTCACCTACTGCCAGGGGGTTGGTGATTCCCTTCATGATAACAGGATCCTTAATCAACTTGACAAGTTGTCTTTCGAAGGATACGGTGCTTTCAACTACTACAATTTTAACTGGCAGACAGATTCCACCCGGCGGGATGCTTTTGATAATGAGCGTTTCATCATGGAGATCGGATATGCCTGGACGTCAACGATCAGGCTCAACACAGAAATAGAATTTGAACACGGTGGCACCGGTTCTTCAGTGGAGTTCGACCGTTTTGAGGAGTTTGGTGAATTTGAATTTGACATCAGTAAAGGTGGTGAAGTCCTGGTCGAACAAATGAACCTTGAATTTGACCTCAATAAAAAATTGACTGTGCAGGTAGGTCGATTGAAAGTTCCTTTTGGTTTATCCTTTCAACGATCCGAACCCACTGACTACCCTACCGCAACCTATTCTGAAATGGAAGCCCAAATCCTTCCGGTCAACTGGACTGAGAATGGGATCATGCTGCATGGATTATTGGGCCAGCAACAGAAATGGCAGTATCATCTCGGTGTCGTCAATTCACTGGATGGAAGTGCATTTAATTCTGCCAACTGGATCAAGCGTGGAAATCAACAGCGGTTTGAATTAGTAAATGCAGAAAATTTTGCGTTTACCGGCAGACTGGATTATGAGCTTCATGATAATCTTCATACCGGTGTGTCTTTTTATACCGGCAATACAACAGGCAACCGGCCTAAACCGGATTTAAAATCAAATGCATATATCGCACTGGGTGAATACCATATAACGTACGCGTATCGGCTCTTCAACTTCAATGCGATGATCATGTATGGTGCACTTTCAAATTCGGAAGCGCTCTCGAACCAAAACCGTAATCTGTCCAACAATCTCAATGTCAAACGTACACCTGTTGCAGCAGCAGCACTTGGAGGATTTGCAGAACTCGAAGTCAACGTACTCCGGGAAAAAACTGAAAATAATCTCAGCACATCTTCTAAGCCAAAACTGTCTCTGATCGGTCGTATCGATTATTACGATACGATGTATAAAACACAAGGTGAGATTTTTAATAATCCACGTTGGGAGCGTACATCCTACACATTTGGTGCAGTGCTGAAAATTATTGATGACGTTCATCTAAAAACACAATACACAATCCGTAAAGTAGGAGCACCAGCACCTACGAGTATCAACGGAGGTACAAATGAAAACACCTTTGTTCTCGGATTTGCATTTGAATTCTAAACTAACATAAAATCAGACAAACCATGTATACCCGAATTTTTAGCCTTCTATTTATCGTGGGGTCCTTTTTCCTTACATCCTGCAAGGATGACGATCCGATCACTCCCGACACGAAGTACGATACACAACTTGAGAATGTTGCAAAAGATGTGATTCTCAAAACATATGAAGAATTATATCATCGCGCTGAAGCATTACACACCAGTCTTGCACAATTGCAAACAAATGGTACACAACCTAACCTGGAAACCGCACGCCAGGCATGGCGCAATGCCCGTCAACCCTGGGAACAATCTGAAGGATTTTTATTCGGTCCCGTGGATCAGCAGGGGATTGATCCTGCCATCGATAGCTGGCCGGTCAATGAAACAGACCTCGATGCTGTGTTGAATAGTGCCCAAGTGTTGACGAAAACATACATCGATGGACTCGATGGTACACTTAAAGGATTTCATACGATTGAGTATCTGATCTTTGGTCTGGATGGCAACAAAGTTGTTACTGATTTTACACCAAGACAATTTGAATACCTGACCGCATGCAGTGAAAGTCTTGTTGGGTCAACTGAACAACTGTATCATAGCTGGAAACCAGAGGAAGAAAATTTTATCGGAAATATTCTTCGTGCCGGCGAGGCAGGTGAAAGTATTTATCCTTCCCAGAAAGCAGCCCTCCAGGAAATCATTACCGGTCTTATCGTGATCGCCGATGAAGTGGCAAATGGAAAAATATTTACGCCTCTAAGTCAGCAGGATGTGACACTTGAAGAAAGCAGGTTTAGTGCAAATTCAAAACAGGATTTTGCAGACAATATTCGCAGCATACAAAATGTCTATCTCGGTCAATACCTGACAGCAGACGGGCCTGGTATATCTGATATTATTGCATCCAAAAACAAAACTATTGACAACCAGGTGAAAACATTAATAACTGAATCGATTGCAGCCATTGAAGCAATTGATGGAACATTTACATCCGCGATCTTCAACTCACCACAAAGTATCCAGGCTGCCCAGACGAAAGTCCGGGATCTGCAGCAATTACTGGAGAGTGATGTGCTGAATATTATCACTTCTTTATAAAAATTGGATGCCACGCAGGTATTTATATAGTATGATACTGTTCT
>JBBREG010000104.1:0-11326 GCA_038203125.1 Chitinophagales bacterium | reverse complement strand
ATGGCGGGGCGGTTGCGGGGTTTGCATGGCAGGGCATGGCTTTCATGCAAGGCGTTGCAGGGAATGTCAAGGCAACATCAAAGCTCGCGGTGTTTTTTATGATTACGTTCCGCAGGAACAAATGCATAAAAACGAACAATTATTACCGATCGGTAATAAATTAAAATTTCTATCTCCTTTCTATAATTCTCATAGCCCCGGGGGGGTCCTGATTTTTACCATTGATAGAATAAATGAAAGACAGCATCGCATAGCGGCCGATCGAATTGGATCTGATCTCCTCGATATAATTAATATCAGCAGATCGTGAGAGACCACGATTCTCATCGAGGGCATCGAAGACTGAAAAGACAATCTGGCCTTTGTCACCCGGAAGGACATAGCGCGAGAGTGATAACTTCATTAATGGCAGAGCCTGATTACTTCCGAAAGCAGCGCTGGAATAAAGATTATAATTGTAGCTGCCCTGGAGCTGCCATTTTTTCCACACCGTAAGGGTTGCATCGATGAAATAGGTCTGAAGCATTGTATTCTGATTCAGGCCATTATCAGCTTTGTAATAATTGTCTGTAAATGTCCATGTCGTACCGAGATTATATTCCAGCACATCTGAATTCAAATTTGAAATCGAAATACCTGCCGTCCTTGACCAACGATTGACATCCAGCAGGTCTGTATTGATGACATTTTGTGTTTTTGTAAAAGACAGGTTGCCATTCAGATTGACACGGCTGTGAATGGGCTTGAAGGGGCGTCCGAAAGAAGAATTGATGCTCACTCTTTTTTCTGCATCGATATTGAGCGGTGTTGACACTTCACGGAATTGTTCATCCGTATTACGTGCCGTGATGATTTTATTTTCTGTAATCGATCCGTTCAGAGAGAGGAAAAAGCTGGTGGATGAAAACTGGGAGAAGGCATGAACATTGGCACCCAGGTTGTGATTATACTCTGCATTCAGGTTTGGATTACCAATATACAGACGCAGTGGATCGGAATTATCAATGACAGGAGAAAGTTGGGTAATGGATGGAGCACTTACTCGTGTAGTATAGCTCACGCGCAGATTTTTACCATTCCCGATATCATACCGCCAGATGATCCTGGGCACAAAATGGTTGTATTTGTTCCTGATCTGAGTTGCTTCCTGATCCAGTTGACCGGTAAGATCAGAAATCTGGTATTGCATACCAAGATTCAGATTGTGTATCTGCCCACTGTAGCGGAATGTAACACCAGGACGATGGTAACTGAAAATGCTTTGGTACTGGTTTGATAACGAAGAATTTTCTATTGGTGTTTCATTGATGATGTCCAGTACATCTTTATCATAATTGGATTCTGATTGCGAATACAAATAATTCAGTTCAAGGAATTTCTTTTTCTTCAAAGGTTCTGTGAAAGAAAATTGTGCCTCCCACTGTGTATTATACGACTTGGCAAACTGGAGTTGGTCCAGCGCTTCAGTCGACCCCGTGGTGAATAATTCTGTTAATGCCTGTAAAGATGTTTCATTATCCTGCTCACTATCTGAATAGGTCAGGTTCACAGAAGTATTCCTTCCATTCTGCCCTAAACGTTTCATGTACGTTGAGCTTGCAGACAACGCCAGGTTATCATTGGTATTATCTTCAATGGTTTGCGACTCACTTTGTATGGTGCCTACGGATAAATAATTTTGCAAAAAAGATTCACTCAAGCCCGTGGCATTACCAAAACTCATACGTCCTGTCAGTGAAATTTCTTGGGTTGAATCAAATTTAATATCTGAGTTGAGTGTAATGCGATGTGATTTATTGGTAGAGATCTCATCCGCGTTTTCATCCGTATTGAATGGCATATTGGACAGATTCTGGCGGAACACATCTTCAATCACACTCTTTTCCACACTATTGAAAAAATAACTGGTTCGGAAATTGAAGTTTTTGGTTTTATGCCAGTTCCAGTTAATGCCTGCTGCACCAGTGTTTACCTGACCTGTACTCGTTCCATTATTTATGGGAAGATCAGAACCCATGCGGAATTCCGTCGTACGGTTTCCGCCGCCTCCACCCATGTTGCGCATGCCACCGGAGAAATTCATCATATCGCTGAATGAAAAACCCTGCTCGTTTATGTTATTTAGCTGGCCAAGAAAGGAGAGTTGTGATGTCTTGTTAAACTTATTAATCGTGGCAGCTGTGTTATATCGGCCATCACTTCCATACCCTGCCTGAGCTTTTCCAAAAAGTCCTTTTTTAAATTCTTCCTTCAGTTGCAGGTCAATTGTTTTTTCTCGCAGGCCATCATCCACACCGGTGAATTCCGCCATATCAGATTGTTTGTCATACACCTTGATTTTTTTAATGGCGCGTGCCGGTAAATTTTTGGTAGCCATCTTTGGATCTGTACCAAAAAACTCTTTTCCATCCACATACACTTTTTGCACATCCTCTCCCTGTGCCTTGATAGAACCATCACTTCCGACTTCGATGCCCGGAAGTTTTTTCAAAAGATCTTCCACATTGGCATTTGGTTGTGTCTGAAATGCATCAGCATTATAGGTGATGGTATCTTTTTTTACTTCGATCGGAATGATATCAGCGGTTACTTCTACTTCAGATAATATGTTGGATTGTGTAGTCATGAGGATATTCCCCAGGTTGACCGTTTCTGTTTCTCCCGACGTGATGGATTGGAAAACCGATTCGAGACCAAGGAATGTAACATTGAGCAGGAACTCACCTTTCGGTACATTTTTCAATGTAAAAGCACCTTGTGTATCTGTTGAGCCAAATTGCGCTAGAACAGAATCAGCTGCGTGAAGGACCATCAATGTCGCACCGGGTATGGGCTGATTGGATTCATCGAGGATCGTTCCTGTAAAAGTAGTTTTGCCGGTTTGACTAAAGATGGATACAGAATAAAGGCAGAAGAGGAAGACCAGGAAGGAAATCTTTTTAGGCGAAATCATAGGTGAGGGATAGAGATATTATTAATTGCGGCGTATGATCATCTGGTGCGGGTTACCGCCATTTTGCAACTGCATTTCTTTCATTTTTTCATCGCGGATCTTTTCAAAATCTTCTGGGGTGACTTCTTTGCCTTTTGTAGGAGGTATAATAGAAGAAGTCTCAACAGAATCCAGTACAATTTCAGTTGCAGTAGAAACACGTTGGCCATGGTTGACATCTATTTGTAAGATCATCCCGGGAAGACCCTGGAAATCGGAAGGTCCATTGGAGATAGGCAGTTGGGGCGTAAACCAGGCGGTAATATGTGTCGCAGTGTCCGCCTGATACGTGGCTTCCATACAGTTGTAGCCGAGGATTTCTTTTTGATTTTTACCAATCTTCCATTTCCGGACGGTGGGAGGTCCTTTGATCAAAAACTGTTTTTGCATAAACTCCCTGGAGTCGATCATTGCATCCGTAGCGAGGTTCTTATATACGACCCTGTTGTCTCTTCCGAACCGCATCACCATTTGTTGCCCACCCTGGCTGGAAGTAACTTCGGCCTGGTCTGTTTCCTTTTGTCGGGCATACATGGATTCATCTCCGGTAAAAAGCAATTCAAAGAAGGCTTTGTTGTATTTAGGGATCATGTCCTTCATGTGTTCACGTTCCGGAGGAAGGGTAACGTGGAGATCAAATTTTTCTTCAAAAATGATCCTTCCGGATGGCTGGCTGGCGGCCTGAAATGTAAAGCAGATGGCGCAGAGTAATAAAAGGAATTTCATGTGCATATGATTGACAACGCTAAGGTAGCCTGACTGATCTGACAAGCCTCCCTATAAAAGGTTAATTAATGTTAACACTACGTCCGTTTCCCGCCATTAGGCTATACTTTTGTAAAGATGCGAAGCACAATGGATAATTCGATTGCCCGGTTTATGATGATCCTGAGTATGATCTTACTTGGGGTACTGGAATACCTATGGCTGCAAAATGAATATGAAAACAAGTATCGTGAGATGGAGGATAAACTCACCCATGCCATGTTTTCTTCTGTCCGGGACGTAGAAGATTCATTAATTTTTTCTACGCTTTCGCCTGAGTTTATTACTGTGGGTGATGACAAAAAAGATCTTACATTCCAGGTTGAAGTTCTTCAAAATGATACCGTATTGACGCATGATATCAGAGGCTTTGAAAAACGAATCGATAAAGAGTTGACGGTCAAAACCCGGCACCCCATGCGTGGACTTTTATTAAAACGGCTCACACAGGATTCTACAGCTTTCGACACACCGATTGCGACAATCGCGTCGATGGTGATGCGGAATTTAAAACAGAAGGACAGCACAGGCGAGGCAGCATCCTATCAAATCATCTCGTGGCAAAATGGAGATACCGTCATACGGGATATTATGAGTCGCCCGCAGTTCGATGTATTTGGCGGAAAAAAAATTGCGCTGAGTAATCCGGACTATAAAGCAGAATTATTTCATGACTTATTACCGCATATAAGTTTTGCTGTTTTCCTCTGGATCATGGTGGGTGCAGCGTTTTACTATATCTGGAAAAATCTCCAGCGCCAGATTCAACTCAATGCATTGCGTGATGAATTTGTAAGCAATATTACGCACGAGTTAAAAACACCCATTACCACTGTTGGTGTTGCATTGGAATCGCTACACTTTTCTGATGAAGTCACCAGCCCGCAAAGCAAACGATACCTGGATATCTGCCAAAGTGAGTTACGACGTTTATCGATGCTGGTAGAACGAATCCTTCACAACCGGGCGCCCCAGATTCATTATGAAAAAATGGATGTTAAGCAGGTGCTGGATGATGTGATGCATCATATGAAAGTTCAGTTTGATAATAAAAACGCCAGGATCGCTGTTGATCATGAAGGGGATAATTTTATCATCAATGGTGACCGCACGCATATGAGTGGTGTATTGTATAATCTTCTGGAGAATGCATTAAAATACAGTCCGCAGAATCCGGACATCCATGTGCATCTCCACAGGACACATGGCTCGGTGAGAATTGACATAGCAGACAATGGTATTGGGATTGATCCGGATTATCATGATAAGATCTTTGAAAAACTGTATCGTGTGCCTGCGCAGAACCGGCATGATGTGAAAGGGCACGGCTTAGGATTGAGTTATGTGGCGGATGTTGTGAAAAAACATCATGGTCACATTGATATAAACAGTGAATTAGGGCAAGGTTCGACGTTGTCCATCAAATTTCCGGCCTGGCATGAAAACTAAAATATTATATATCGAGGATGAAGAAGTGCTGGCGATGCTGGTGCGGGATCATCTTGTGAAAAATGGGTATGAGGTGTTCTGGAGTGGTCAGGGGAATGAAGGTGAAAAATTATTTGATAGTGTTAAGCCAGATCTATGCATCCTGGATGTGATGTTGCCCGGGATGAGTGGGTTTGAAATTGGTAAAAAGATCCGGCTAAAGAATAAAACCATGCCGATTATTTATCTGACTGCGAAGAGTGAATCGAAAGATGTGCTGGAGGGTTTTAAATCGGGTGGGAATGATTACCTGAAAAAACCATTTAGCCTTGAGGAGTTGATGGCTCGTGTTTCGAATCTTCTTTCGATGTCCGGGAAAGGGTCGCCGGGTATTTACAGGATTGGTGAGTTATCGTATGATCCAATGCGGATGGTGATTGTAAATGGAGCGGAATCGGTTACGTTGTCGCACCGGGAGAATGAATTATTAAAGATGCTGATCAGTAATGTGGGTTCGCCGGTGGAGCGTAAGCAGATCCTGATGGAGTTGTGGGGGGATGATCATTTTTTCAATTCGCGGAATCTGGATGTGTATGTGACGCGGTTGCGGAAATATTTGAAAATGGATCCGGAAGTGCAGTTGCTGACATTGAAGGGAGTGGGATATCAGTTGGTGGAGGGATAAAATGGATTTTAGATTTTTGATTTTTGATTTTGATTGAGGGGGAGCGTGGGGCATGAGGCGAGGAGCAAGGTGGAATCGACAATCCTGATTTTGGCTCAATGGTCAGGATGGCATCCGAGAAATGAGGGATGTTAAACATTCCTGACCCCCTGACCCTGAAAGGGTGGCTTTAAGATATCACGACCCTCTGCCCCTGAAAGGGGGATTTTGCTTTCCGAAGAAAGTAGATTTTAAAATCGCCCTTTCAGGGGGTAGGGGGTTGGGCCGGCAAAATCCAGTACAGGGGGCGTCGTGTGGGAGGTTGTTGAGAAATTGCAATTCCAAATTAGACTAATGGACCGTACTGTGAATTAATAAAATTGAATTCGACGAAATACATTTTCACTTTCCTCTAAATTGAATTCGACGAAATACATTTTCACTTTCCCCAAAATTGAATTCGACGAAATACATTTTCACCCTCAAATCTCACACCTCACCTGCCATCCAACAGGTAATCAAAAAAATCATTTATCATCTTCTTTGCCTTCTTAATTTCCTCCAGACGTAAATCGTAATACGTATGTGGAAACGCTTCTGTTGCCGTCGCAAAATTTACCACCCGCACGATCAATAAATGGTTTGAAACCGTAGCCTCAGCTATCGGATGCCCTTTTCGGATTTCTTCCACCGTAAGAATACCCTCTCTTCTCAACTTTTTTAGGATCCGCAGCCGCGCCGGATGGGCCAGGGATTTGAAATAGAAACTCACCATCTGCTCATCCTGAGCATACTGGTCTGCTTTTGAAAATGCCATCATCTGGTAGTTTAAGTTTTCACTGGTATTGAGTCAAAATGTATTTCGACGAAATCTATTTTTACTCTATCATAGGTATATGTATCCAGCGAACCATTTCGTTACGATTTTCCCCAACTTTTTTCAAAAAATCCCCAACTTTTTTCACCCCTCCTGAGTTCCTTCCTCGTAACCTATCTTTACCTCCCATCATGGAAGGAAAATTCAAGCGCCAACTCGCTGCCATCGTTTTCACAGACATCGTAGGTTACACCCACCTCATGCACATCAATGAGGAACGTGCCCTCCTCCTGCGCTCCCGTCACCGCAGCGTCCTCCTCGCCCTCCATGAAAAATACGGCGGGGAAGTTCTCCAGTTCTTCGGCGACGGCACCCTCAGCATATTCCACAGCAGCGTCAAAGCCGTAGAATGCGCCGTTGAAATGCAGATGGACTACAAACGCGACCCCGAAGTACCCGTCCGAATCGGTATCCATGTAGGCGATATCAGTTACGATGGCACCGACGCATTCGGTGACGGCCTCAATGTAGCCGCCCGCATCGAACCCCTTTGCGAACCCGGGGGCGTCTTCATATCCGAACGCGTATTCGAAGATATCCGCAACCACGCATGGCTGCAGGCAATCCACGTCGGCAACTACGAACTAAAAAATATCACAGGCCAGACACCGCTCTATGCCATCGCAAGCAAGGGCATGGCACTACCAGTCAACCGTCAGCTCCAGCAATTGCCTCAACACCACTATGGCAGGAACCAACAAGGCCAGCGCGTATCCGCCAGCCCACCAGCCTATACATCCGAGCCTGAGGGAACCACTGAAGCTCAGGGAGGAAAAAAGAAAAATGTAGCAGCCCTTTTGGCTTTATTGTTTGGAGTTTGGGGCGTACATCGTTTTTACCTGGGTAACCGATTGTTGGGCATCGCCTATTTCGTAGCTTTTTTCTTTTCACTGATGTTAACCTTCGAAGAAAACGGACCTTTCATTGTCCCCATCGCCATCCTTGCCTTTATAGAAGCAGTGCTCCTCTTTGTTATGCCCCAGAATGAGTTTGATGCGAAATATAACAAAGGTGTCAGTTCCAAAAAGGGCATGAAACAAGCATCCAAATCCGAAAAACGCCGTGCTGCTGAGACACCACAGACTCGTAAGTCCCGGGGTAACTTCCTGATCAAAGATGCGTTCATCGCGTCCCGCGGCGGCCAGTATGACATGGCCAGGAAATATTTTGAAGACGCTCTGCAATATGATTATAATGACCCTCAGACCCACTTTATGCTGGCCTGTTGTCACTCTCTGGCCAAGGATTCAAGGCAGACCTATTTTCACCTGGCAAGTTCCGTAGATTTTGGCTTCCAGGAATTCGAGGAAATCTATCATAATGAGGCACTGACTTGGCTTCGGTCACAGCCGGATTTTGATGCATTTGTTCAGAATGGCTACCGGACGATTGCCCATATCGCTACTCCGCAGCCCGATCTGCTGGATCAAAAGAGCTATTACGACACGACGGTCCTCGATAAAATAGCTGACCTGGGTGAACTCCTGGAACGTGGCGTCATCTCCAAAGATGACTTTGAAAACCAGAAAAAAGGACTCCTCGGTCACTAATGTCAACAGGTAGTTAACAATAGATTTACAACCCATTACGATTTTTCTGCAGGTAAATATTACCTTTGCGCCCGCTAAGACGCTTGTCTTAAGAAACATCTAACCAAAAATTATGAGTATCAAGAAACAATTTTCAAAATCCAAGCCTTTGTGCAAGGTGACATTTACCGTTGACGCTACACTGATTGCAGGAGGAAAAGAAGTAGCAGTATTAGGACAATTCAACAATTGGGATCCTTCCGAGGACACTATGAAAAAACTGAAAGACGGTTCTTTCTCCAAGACTATCGAACTTGAAGTAGGTCAGGAATACCAGTTCCGCTACCTCGTGGATGGAGAGCGTTGGATTAACGAACCATCAGCAGACAAATTCCTCCATAGCGGCGTTGCAGCAGAGGAAAATAGCGTGATCGCGCTTTAATCAAAAGCTACGACCCTCGTGGCAGATAATGAAATGCAAAGGCAGACCTTATTTGACAGGGCCTGCCTTTGTCATTTACCGCGAAAGGTTATTTTAGTGAATCGTTTCAACCGAAAAACAGCATGAAAAAAATTGGAATTTTATTTGGAAAGGAAAATTCGTTTCCACCCGCTTTCGTCGAAAGGGTCAACAGCAAAGGCATCAAAGGTGTCGAAGCTGAATTTGTAAAGGTCGATGAACTGATCCAGGGTAAGCCCACGGACTATGCCGTCATTATCGATCGAATCAGCCAGGATGTACCATTTTACAGAGCATACCTCAAAAACGCAGCCCTCACAGGAACGGCTGTGATTAACAATCCTTTCTGGTGGAGTGCAGACGAAAAGTTTTTCAACAACTGTCTTTCCGAACAAATTAAAGTTCCGGTTCCAAAAACAGTGCTGTTGCCATCTCATACCCGCCCAGATGATACTTCGGAGCAATCTTTCAGGAATCTCAAATTTCCGATGGACTGGCAATTTGTGGCAGATTACCTCGGAGGATTTCCCATGTATATGAAACCGCACTCCGGTGGCGGTTGGAAGAGTGTGTATAAAGTGGAAAGCTTTGAAGACTTGTTTGCTAAATACAATGAGACTGGTCAGCTGGTAATGATGCTCCAGGAAAACATTGATTTCGATGCGTACTTCCGGTGCTACTTCCTCGGCGGTGACCGAGTCAGGTTGATGCCATACGAACCCCGCAATCCGCATCACCTGCGATATATTGATAAACCAGCGATTGACGATCCGAAATTGTTAAAGGAAATCCACAAGCTGGTTCTGAAAATCAACCATTCGTTAGGTTATGAGTTTAATACAGTGGAGTTTGCAGTGAGAGATGGCATACCTTATGCTATTGACTATTGTAACCCCGCCCCGGATGCGGACCTGAACAGTGTAGGTGCAGAAAATTTCGAGTGGGTAGTAGAAAATGCAGCGGAGATGGCAATTGAAAAAGCACTTGCTCACAAGCCAAATAAATCACACATCAACTGGGGTGGATTTATTAAAGCTTCTGTAGAAGGAAAGTTTCCGAAATAGGTTAACAGTTAGTTAGTATAATTATCATTTTATTACCCGTTTATTATGAGGATGAATCATCCCGTCAGAATGGCTATTTTGGATCTGAACAATAACATGGAAAACATGGGTATTGCGAGTATCAAGCGGATTGCAGATCGGTTTGCGGTCATCGACTATGAGGTCTTTGATGTCCGACATAAAAAAGAAATTCCGGGACTGGATTTCGATATCTACATTTCTTCAGGAGGCCCGGGTGATCCACTCGAATTTGAAGGAGGCTGGGAAGAAGAATATTATGATCTGATGGATAAGTTGTGGAAACACAATCAAAATCAAGTCGCAAAAAAATATGTCTTCTTCGTATGCCACTCATTCCAGATGATCTGTCATCATTTAAAAGTGGGAACGGTTACCTTGCGCGAGAAAGAATCATTTGGTATCGTTCCTGTTGATATTACGGAAGCGGGGAAATCTGAATTCCTTTTTGATGGGCTCAAGGATCCATTCTATGGCGCAGACTTCCGCAAGTACCAGGTGATTGCGCCCGATGCAAAACGTCTGCATGATTTAGCGGCTGAAATTGTAGCCATCGAGAAAACGGATGAAGAAAGTGATGCAGAAAAAGCCCTGATGGCCATACGGTTTTCAGGCGAATGGTTTGGAACACAATTCCATCCCGAAGCACATCCGGATGGTATGGTCCTGTATCTGCGTCGCCAGGAAAAGAAAGAAATGATCCTTCGTCAATACGGTCTCAACACCTACGAGGAGATGATGCACAATGCAATCCATCCCGACCGACTGACGAATACACGTGATCATATCCTCCCGGGTTTCATCGAGGATGCCCTGGATCATATCCTCGAATACGCCAGGCCCACGGAGCTCGTCTATAATTAGCAGAGTGAGAATATGAGCCCTTCGACCCTTCTCGCTGATCCATGTGCAGGCTTCGGGACCGAATGTGAGTGAGTGACCCTTCGACACCACTCGCTGATCCATATGCAGCTCAGGGCAGGGAGAGTGCGAGGAGTGCCCTGCCATGCAACTGCCCTGCCCTGCCCTGCAACTGCCCTGCCATGCCCTGCAACTACCCCGCCATGCCCTGCTGATTTTATATATCTTGTTTGCATGATTCCATCCATCCGTGACAGCTACAATGCCCAGTTTTCCGAAGAACGATATGATGCATTTTTAGAGGAAGTCTATAAGCAGTTTGATCATGTGCCGGGGTTCCGGATTGCGGAGACGCCTGTATTCATTGCAGCAGATCTGAAGGCGAAAATCTTTGATGCCTGCAATTATATTACGGATGTCATTATGGCTCCGGGATTTCACCAATTGTCGGATGCATCCCTGACAAAAGATTATACGGTGCCAAATGAGGATGCACACACGACATTCCTGCAGATGGATTTTGGTTTGTGTGAAGGTCCTAACGGTGAGATCGTACCAAAATTGATAGAAGTGCAGGGTTTTCCCTCTTTATATTTTTATCAGCATATTGTTGCCGGTCTCTATCGTAAACATTTTGAAATTCCTGATACGGTAAGTCATTTATTTTA
>JBBREG010000103.1:0-11329 GCA_038203125.1 Chitinophagales bacterium | reverse complement strand
GAATGGCCTACAATAACATATTCCACCCCCAAACTCCTGAGCATATCGGCTGATATTTCGCCCGTATATGCCCCGGAATTATCCTGGTGGCAATTTTGAGCTCCCATCTTAACCTGGCTGGATTGGACATGTTGTTTCAGCATAGCAAGGTGCGTAAAAGGAGGTGCTACAACCACCTCACAGGTAAGTGCAGAAGGCAATCCGGCAACCAGCTGTGAAATCAACGTTTCACCCTCTTCCAGAGTGGTATTCATTTTCCAGTTAGCCGCTATGATTTTAGTCCGGTAGACATCCATTGGTTTTCGGTTTATATGATACAGTTCAGTTACAAAGATATACGGTGTCATAGTCTTTCCAAGGAAGTGTTGTGCCATTGTAAATCTTCCTGCTTTGGAGAGGTTTTTGCCACCATGGCATAGAAAGATATTTTGAATTCAGGATGAATAAGGATATTTTGGCCGGGTAGTCAGGTAAGCAGAGAAATGAAATTATATGGTTAAGGAGTCCACCCTAAAATCAAATCGGTATATCCACAGGGATATCAGCTGGCTATCTTTTAACTACCGTGTCCTGCAGGAAGCAAAGGACCCAAATGTCCCCTTACTGGAGCGACTTAAGTTTCTGGCCATCTACAGTAGCAACCTGGACGAGTTTTTCAGAGTACGGGTGGCCAGCCACCGGAATCTTCTTCAGGTTGGAAAAAAGACCATGCGGCAACTGTATTTCGACCCGGAGGTGGTTTTAATTAAAATCCAGAAAATCGTCAGCGAACAAGCCATTGAATTTGGTGAGATTTTTAGCAAACAAATTGTACCCGAACTTAAGCGGCACGGCATTCATATCGTGTTGCGCCAGGATCTCACCCAGGAACAAGAAGCATTTGTTGATACATTTTTCCAGGAAAATCTGCTTCCTTTCGTGCAACCGGTATTGCTTGTAAAAGAAAAGATCAGACCCTTTCTGAATGATGCGGCTCTTTACCTGGCAATCGTAATGAAGGATAAAGAGGACACTTCTAATCAGTTACATTATGGCATCATCAAAATTCCATCAGATCATCTACCACGATTTGTAGAATTACCAACGATCAAACATGGCCATGAACTGATCATGCTGGATGATATCATTCGGCACAGTGTGATGTGGATGTTTCCCGGATACCAGATCATCAACACGTACTCCATAAAGCTTACCAGAGATGGAGAATTGTATATCGATGATGAATACCAGGGTGATCTTGTCAAAAAAATTAAAAATAGTCTTCAAAAACGTGATGTAGGCCCCGCTTCAAGATTAGTGTACGATAAAACGATTCCCAGCCAGTTTCTTCATTACCTGATGAATGTATTGGGCGTTGAAAAATTGGGACTCTTTCCCGAAGGTCGCTACCATAACAATTTTGATTTTTTCAAATTCCCTTCCTTTGGAATGCATCATCTCAAGGATCAGGTGCTGGCTCCAATGGATTATGCACCCTTATCTGATCAGGTATCCATTTTTGATCCGATAAAATCATCCGATCATTTAGTACACGTCCCCTATCACAAGTACGAACCCGTCGTTCAGTTTTTTGAACATGCTGCACGGGATCCGAATGTTACGCACATCAAGATCATTCAATACCGTGTAGCGCCCGTCAGTAGGATTATGGATGCATTGATCCATGCTGTGAAATCCGGTAAACAGGTGTATGCTTTCATTGAAGTAAAGGCACGTTTTGATGAGGAAGCCAATCTGCGCTGGGGTGAGCAACTGGAAAAAGCAGGTATTGTGGTTCGATATAGTTTCCCGGGTCTTAAAGTACACAGCAAATTGGCACTTGTAAGGCGTATTGAAAATGGGGAACCGCAATTGTATTCCTATTTAAGTACAGGGAATTTTCATGAGGATACTGCCAAAATATATAGTGATTCCGGATTATTTACTGCTGATCCACGCATTACCGTTGAAGTATCCCGCATATTCTCTTTTCTCGAAACAGTCAAATTGCCGAGTGAAGATTTTAAACATTTATTGGTTGGTCAGTTCAACCTACGAAAAACATTACTGCAGTTAATCGAATTTGAAATTGGAGAATGTCAGGCAGGCAGGGAAGGTTCTATTATTCTAAAGCTCAATAGCCTTCAGGATGAAGAGATGATTGAAAAACTGTATGAAGCCAGCCAGGCGGGTGTAAAAATTCAATTGAATATTCGGGGCATTTGTTGCCTAATACCCCGCAAAAAAAATCTCAGTGAGAATATCGATGCGTTCAGTATTGTTGATCGTTTTCTTGAACACAGCCGGATTTTTATTTTTCATCATGGCGGTGAAGAAAAATTCTATCTCTCCTCTGCAGATTGGATGGAAAGAAATCTCTCATTCCGAATAGAAACCAGTTTCCCGATCTATGATCCGAAACTCAAGGCAGAGATCAAAGACCTGATCAACATCCAGCAGGGTGATAATGTCAAAGCGAGATCACTCAATTATCATGAGGTCAACGAGTACAGGACACAGTCAACAGATATTGCCATTCGCGCCCAACATGAAACATATTTCTATCTAAAAAGAAAAAACGAGGAAATTCACATTAAAGGTCAAATGATTCAGGGTAAACCCGGTTGAATCCTGCTCTGATTTCCCACATTTTTGTAGTAATCAGATTATTACTCCCATGCCGCTGATGCTAAATGCCGGTGCCTTATCGATCCGGCGTAATACACATATGAGATCACTTTTTCTTGACTACCCATCTGTTGATGCAGATGGTGATTTTCTTGCTGATTTATTTAATCTAAAAAACGAGGATCTGGAGATCAATCTTCCTGTCACAGTTAGTGATAATAAAGGCTTGGAATTATTATTTCCTAAATGGCTCTCAGGTATTTTTTATCTGCAGATTCAGGTTGGATCTGAGTCTATTCGCAGGCGAATATGGATCCAATAGGTGTAAACCCTGAAAACAAAAATTAGGTGTTTTCGTCCATGTTCAGGGAAGTTGAAAGAGTGACCTTTACGTTGTTGATCGATAGAAACGATTAACTATTGAAAAAGAAAAATACTACAGTCAGGATGAAGCATGCCTGATAAAGATTAATAAAGGGGTGAGACTTGCCGGGATCAGCAAAGGTTGATACCGGCATTTTTTTTTGCTTTTAACTGAAATCTAGGCGTCCCCCACTTGGTCCGCAAGGTGCTCCCACTCTTCCATCAACTTATTGAGTGCTAGTTTTTTATCCTCATAGACTTTCACCTGTTGTTTAAAGTCAGGAGTTTGATAAAAATCAGGATCTGCTAACAGTATCTCCTTTTCTTTAAGAAATGATTCACATGCGGCTATTTCTTTTTCTACCTGAGCATACCGCCTCACCAGATTCTTTTTATCCTGAGTACTGATTGAGCTAACAGGAGCAATTGAAATTTCGACAATCTGCTGTCTGGATTCTTTGGCTTCCTGGATCTTGATTATTGCATCGAGACTATCAATACCTTTTTTCACAAGCATCTCATCAATGTCACCCAGGTATTCTTTCGCCATACCCCCTGCAAATTCAATTGTGCGACTTGTCAGATCTTTCAGAAAATCCCGGTCATGGGAAATTATAATCAGTGCTCCGGGATAGTCGACGAGTGCATCCTTCAAACGCTGCTTAGCAGGAATATCAAGGTGATGAGTAGGCTCATCCATTATGAGGAGATTCGTCTGGGACAGGATCATGCAGGCCAGAGCTAGTCGGGCGCGTTCACCCCCGGATAATACAGATACCTTTTTACCCGCATCATCTCCTGTAAATAAAAATGATCCCAGGATCGCTCTTACTCTGTGACGAACTTCCGGCGCAGCCTGATCTTCAATAGTAGCCAGGACCGTTTTGGAAGGATCAAATAATTCAGTTTGGTTTTGAGCGTAATATCCAATCAGAACCTTCTCATTGACATCTATATCTCCACCATTCGGAGCTATTTTCCCGGCAATTAATTTTGCGAGCGTTGTCTTCCCCTGCCCATTTTGGCCCACAAAGGCAATTTTCTCATTTCGCTCCAACTCAAAGTCAATTCCTTTCAGTACCTCCTTGTGGTTGTATGATTTTTTAACCTGCATTGTTTTGACCATAGTCCTTGGAGACCGGTCCAGAACAGGAAACCGCACTTTCATCGCTGACGTATCTTCTTCCTCCAATTCGATCAGATCAACCTTATCAAGTTGCTTCTGAAGAGATTGTGCCATGCTGGCTTTAGATGCTTTCGCGCGAAATCGGTCAATAAGTTTTTCTTTTCGCTCGATTTCCTTCTGCTGGTTTTGGTAAGAAGCCATCTGGATTTCCTTCAGTTTGGACCTTTCTTCCATAAATTTCGAATATGGTAGTGGCAGGTCATAGATCCGTCCAAGGGAAATTTCAATTGTGCGATCTGTCAGTACATCCAGGAATCGTTTATCGTGAGATACAAGGAGAATTCCGGTGGAGGAAGATTTGAGATATTTCTCCAGCCAAATGATGGAGGGCATATCCAGGTGATTGGTAGGCTCATCGAGGAGGAGGTAATCAGGACGACTCAGCAGAAGCTTTGCAAGTTCAACCCGCATTTGCCAGCCTCCGGATAATTTTCCGATCTCCTTATGAAAAGTGTCATCTTCGAAACCAAGACCTTTCAATACTTTTTCAATATCACCATCTATAGAGGCTGCGCCCAAATGGTCGAGTTCAGCATACAACTCATGGAGATGTTGACTTAAATGGAGGATATGATCGTCATCCGTGCTGGTTTCCAGATCCTTTGTTGCCTTTTCAAGTTCTTCATTGATCTCTCTCACCCGGTCAAATGCAAGATAAGCAGCCTGCATTACGGTCAAATGCGGGTCGATGGAAATTTCCTGGCGGAGATAGGCCATGCTGACAGGCCGGTCGATGATCCCTGAATCGGGTTCGGCAAGGCCTGCGATGAACTTCAATAAAGTAGACTTACCAGAACCATTCCGTCCGATAAGGGCTACTTTTTCGCCCATTTTTATGGCAAAAGATACATTATCCAGCAGTGTCCTGTCACCAAATTTGGTTGTGACGTCCTTCAGTAATAGCATAGAGGGCGCAAAGGTAGGCAATCAGGGGGTCAGGAGGAAGTGTCGGTGGAAAATAGGTTTGGGAGGGTGATATTGAAGGTAGTTGGGAAATGATCTGGTGAATAGTGGTAGGTAAAATTTATTTTCACGATATACCTAATATATAGATTTCGTCGAAATACATTTTCACTTTTAATCACAAAACCGAATTCGTCGAAATACATTTTCACTCAAATCCATCAAAATGTATTTCGACGAAATCTATATTACCTTCTCATATCACTTTACGAATCCCTAGTTCAAGCTCAGATTTTCAGGTAATTGTGCCAGTACACTAAACACATCCCCTTTATGGTGCATCACCTGATTCCACAATCTCGTTGGTTTGGACTTGAAAAGGTAATTGGCATGCACCTCAGAAGTGATCCAAGATCCGATCTCCATTTCGTCAGCCAGTTGGCCCGCTGACCAACCCGTATACCCAACAAAAAACCGGATATTTTCGCCCTTTACAAGCTCATGGGAAATGAGAAACTTAAGTTTTTCAAACTCCCCTCCCCAATATACTCCGGGCCCGATCTCTGTACTGCCATCCAACAGCATGCCCACATTGTGGATATAATGTATAGTATTAGTAGAAACAGGCCCGCCATAATGTGCATAGCCCTCAATCTCAGGAAAATCTTCTACTAACTCATTGATCCGAACAGTCAGTGGTTTATTAATGATAAACCCAACAGTTCCTTCTTCGTCACTATGATCTGTCACGAGTACAACTGCCCTCCTGAAATTGACATCCTGCATAAAGGGTTCTGCCACCAGCAGGCTTCCGGTCTGCAAATCATTTTTCATGTGCTTACTCAAAGGAAGTCATTAGTGCCTCCTTGTATATCTTCTTAACAAATCCACCAAGCACTTTGCTGCCAAATTCTTCAAATTCTTCAATCCCATCCATCTTCATATTTTCGATGATAGATGTCCACAACACAGAAGCGGTCAATTGATGAAGTAATTTTTGTTTGATCTCTACCGCTTCGGTGGACGGACGTGCATCCACATTCTGATATACCGGAATGACCGGATCTCTAAATTGAGTGAGTTCAATAGCCTTTGCAAACATTTCTTTTGCAGGCGCCATGAGGGGAGAATGAAATGCCCCACCCACGGGAAGCAGGATAGCACGTTTAGCTCCTACCAGTTTGCATGCTTCAGCTGCTGCAGTCACAGCAGGCACCTCTCCCGAAATTACAATCTGACCAGGGCAATTAAAATTCGCAGCAACTACAATACCAGGTGTGTCAGCACAAATTTGTTTGACAACATCATCTTCCAGACCAAGAATTGCTGCCATGGTACTTTCAGTCATCTCACAAGCAGCCTGCATGGCTTTTGCACGTGCATCCACCAAACGTAATCCCGCTTCAAAGTCCAATGCTTCTGATGCCACAATGGCGGTAATCTCACCAAGCGAATGACCCGCAACTGCATCAGGGATATGTGAAGCTTTCGCTTTGTATGTCGCATAACTGTACACATATACAGCAGGCTGCGTGACCTCTGTTCGTTTTAATTCTTCTTCAGCTCCATAGAACATGAGGTTGCGAAGACCATACCCAAGGATATCATCTGCATCATCAAAATAGCTGCGAACGTCCGGAAATGATTCATACAGCGACGTACCCATCCCCGAAAGCTGGGAACCCTGACCCGGAAATAAATATGCTTTCTTATGTGCCATTAACTGAGATCAGAGGATATTAAATGTAAAAACTCATTCCGTGTTTCCACTTTCATAAACTGTCCGGTAAAAGCAGAAGTTGTGGTTGTCGAATTTTGCTTTTGCACCCCGCGCATCATCATACACATGTGCTTGGCCTCAATGACAACTGCACATCCCTGGGGTTTTAATGTCTGTTCAATACAGTCCAGAACTTCATGTGTAAGCCGCTCCTGTACCTGCAGACGTCGCGCAAAAATATCTACGACGCGAGGGATCTTACTCAGTCCTACAATGTATCCATTGGGTATATAGGCAATATGGGCTTTACCGAAAAAAGGAAGCAGGTGGTGCTCACACATCGAATACAATTCGATGTCTTTTACAATGACCATTTCACTATACTCTTCCCGGAACATAGCCGAACGTAATACTTTACCAGGATCCAGATCATATCCATGCGTCAGATAATGCATAGCCTTGGCTGCCCGCTCAGGTGTCTTTAATAAGCCATCCCGATTAGGGTCTTCACCGAGTTGTACTATGAGGTCTGCAAAGAGTTTTCGGGTAGCTTCGATAGCTTCTTCAGAAAAGTGCTCACTATTCTTGTATTTGGGCATTACATTGCGACTTTAGATTTGAAAGATATAGTTTTTTGAAGTACAACATGAAATGTACCATTCGACGAATTTATAAGCTGAATCATCAGGCAATTGGGCATTCTGCCGATAATACCTTACTGGATACCAAGAGACTGGCTATTTTTACCGTGTGGCCAGATTATTAAATCGTAATCAGCTTTTTCGGGTGTTGATATTTATCCGGAAACCCTGGTTACATCATGTATTATTTTGGTGTTTCGTCTTCGTCATGATGCTCCTGGCCGGTGAAGATAATACCTCTATGATGGAGGTCACCCGGAAGCTTATCAATATTGCTTTCTACATACTGGTCGTCTACATCAATCTGGATTATCTCATCCCAAAATTTCTGAGTCAGAAAAACTTCATGACGTATTGTTTGCTATTACTGGCGATGGTAGCAGTCTTCACGCCCATCAAAGTACTGCTGCTCTATATCACGTATGATGAAGTAGATCCCAAGGAGTTTCTGATTATGAATCAACAGTACATTTTTCTATTGTTGTTTCTGATCGCCGGAGGGTCTACCGTATTGAAGATCATATCCGACTGGCAACGTCATCAACGTGACCGGAAAGACCTGGAAACGCAACGGATGCAATCGGAGATCAAATTTTTAAAATCCCAAATCAACCCGCACTTTTTATTCAATACACTCAATAGTTTGTACGCGCTCACCCTTAAAAAATCAGACAAAGCTCCGGAGATTGTCATTAAGCTTTCAGAGATGATGCGGTATATGTTGTATGAATGTAATGAACGCAGGGTTCCTTTGTATAAAGAAGTAAACTATGTGCAGAATTATCTGGATCTTGAAAAATTACGTCAGTCCGGAGAAGCTGAGATCTTGTTTGAAGTGGAAGGAAGTATCTCCGACCAATATATTGCCCCGCTGATCTTTATCCCCTTTTTGGAGAATAGTTTTAAACACGGGATCAACCATCAACTGGGCGATGGATATGTGCATGTAAAAATGAAGGTGATGGATGATAAGTTACTGATGCGCATCGTCAACAGTAAACCTGCTGCACCCCCCATGCCTGTGGATAAAACAAGCGGAGGAATCGGGTTGGTGAATGTAGAACGCAGGCTCAACCTGCTCTACCTAAATCAATACAAACTGGACATCCTGGATGAACCCAAAGAACATATTGTAGAATTATCTTTAGACCTAAGTCAATAGTACTAACCTAATAACCCATATACCATGGTAAACACACTCATTATTGATGATGAACCTCTGGCGCTGGATGTGCTGGAGACGTATATAGCCAAGATGCCTGAGCTCAATCTCGTGGCCAGGTGTTCCAATGCACTGGAAGCGAATGAACTGCTCCGGAAACATCAAATTGACCTGATCTTCCTGGATATTCAGATGCCCCAGGTATCAGGGGTGGATTTTATTAAGGCTCTACCCAATCCACCCATGTTCATTTTTACGACCGCTTACAGTAATTATGCACTGGAGGGTTATGAACTTAATGCAATTGATTATTTGCTGAAGCCCATCTCCATGGATCGCTTTATGAAAGCTGTCAATAAAGCCCTGGCGCAATTTGAATTGCATCATCGTGAAGATGCTGCTGGAGAAGCTGGTGCAGCTGGTGGTGAAGCTGGTGAAGAATTTTTCTTTGTCAAAGCGGATAAGAAACTGGTCAAGATCAAGTATGATGAGATCCTCTACATTGAAGGGTTAAAGGATTATGTGATCATTCGTCTTGAGGTAGGCCGTGTGGTCACCTTACAGACCATGAAGAGTCTGGAAGATAAACTGCCAGCCACAAAGTTTAAGCGTATCCACCGTTCCTATATCGTATCGATCGATAAGATTCATGCAGTGGATGGCACATCAGTCGATGTATATGAAAAGGGAATCATTAAACAATTGCCGATTGGCAAAAATTACCGGGATGAGATCCTGGAAATTGTCAACAAGAATAAACTGTAAATAAAAAAGGCAGGATCTGATCCTGCCTTTTTTATTTCTTCCTTGAGAAAGAGAAGGTATTATTTGATTACAGAAAGTAATTGAGAAACTACTCCGTGTGTGTGGTTGACTTTTACATAGTAAAGTCCAACAGGTAAGGACGATACATTCAATTGGTGGTGTTTGTCATTTACATCTTCAACCTGGCTGATCATTCTGCCGGATGGATCGATTATCTCGATAGACTGGATTTCAGCTTTTCCATTCAGGTGAATATCAACTAACTCCTGTGCCGGATTTGGATACAGAATTAAGTTGTACTCTTTGCGTTTGGCAGCATTCAAATCATACGTAAGGACAAACTCGTCACCCTCGATATCATAAATGGTTCCGTTATTATCCATGGCAGATCCTGCCTGGAGCGTAATTGGAATTTCAATGATGCCATTATTCGTTTTAAACCCTTCAATATCATCTTCAATAATAAAGACTACTGTTGCAATTACACCAAATCCACTTCCACCTTTGCCTCTTGCTCTCGCCATACCTGCATCAATCCTTCCATCCCATGGCACTTTGCCAAGTGAAATAAAAGGAGACCCTTCAGCTAACCACGAATCTCTATGAAAATTGACATCAACAGTTGATGAATCAACCATGGCAGCAGGAAGATTAATCGAAAACTTAGCTCCCTTAAGATCAATTACGGGATACGTAGCATTACCCAATGCTATGTCAAGAATGACGACATCCCCAGAATCCAAAGAAAACTGAACAGGAAGAATGGAGAATTGATATGGAAGTTTTTGGGCAACATCCCTGATGACAACATCATGGGTATTGTAATAATAATCGCTGATCTGATTAACATCTTCAGCAGTGAGAACACCATCACCATTGCCATCTAAAAAACGAGTATCGGATGATCCGCCTGAGGTCCAATCTGAAGCATGTTGTCCAAACCAGACTGCAGGATCATTATAGGTGCGTGGAGGACCAACATCTCCTAAACGATAACCCAGTGTAAGTAAGTCATTCATATCAACGCGACCGTCCTGATCAGCATCACCAGGCCACACACAACCTACTGTGCAGGGACAAGACTCTGTTTCCGGATGATCCACAATATCCATGTCCACTTTTACGAGGTAACAAAGGTTACTTGGTTGAATACAATAATAGTATTCAAAATGATCCGGTCCTGTGTAACCAGGTGTCGGATCGTATACAAGCATATTATACGCATCAATTGTATCGCATGGCAAATTAACCTGATTCAACCCGGCGTAGTTTATTAACTGTCCATGTTGAGGTTCAACACTTATGATATAGGCAAAATCTGTGTATTCTATTGGATAATCAATTGCCAGCGGAAGATCTTTAGACGTCTGTAATGCATAAGAAAATACATTATCCGGTTCCAGATCGGTCACGTGGATTAACACGGTTGCTGTTTCGCAATACACTGTATCTTCAAAACATGTGGTGTACGTAAATTTATCGACTCCTCTGAATCCCGTATTAGGTGAATAGGTGTATACGCCGTTACTAACTTCGCTCAGGACGCCTTTATTCGGATTTGTGTATTCGCTGACGTCATAATCCAGAAGGTCGTTATTGAGGACATTGAACGTTACGCTCAGGTTGGGACGCACGTAGAACTTATCGTTCCTGGCGTGTATGTTATTAGCTTTTTCGTAGACTGCTACATTATAAGTGCGCGTTACCTGATTCAGTAACGTAAGCTCAAATGTGTCGGTTCCTGTATATCCAGGTTCGGGATTATACGTCCATCCAAATTGACCTGCTTGCGACAAAGTACCATGTTGGGGGTCCTGATTGATTGTAAAATCAGCAAAAGGTGTTAGAAGATCAAGGTGATCAGTGTTAAGAAGGTATTTGCTGAATGTAAGGTCATCCTGCACATTAGGATCGCGAAAGAGCACGTGAACGTAGCCTTTTCCACAATTGCCCGCTGTATCGCAGGTTATATATTGAAGCCA
>JBBREG010000102.1:0-11422 GCA_038203125.1 Chitinophagales bacterium | reverse complement strand
GTGCGCACACGCGAAGGGAATATTAATGAATGGAATTTTTCCGGCAATGCAGGATTATCGGAATTTGGCGTAATGGCTGAAGGTCCGTTAGTGCCAAAAAAAGTCGCTGTGCTGTTGGGGGGCAGATTTTTTATGCCCGGCTTATTTATGAGGGACATCACGAAAAGCTATAAAAAGAAAAATGGTGTCACAGGGTTCGCAGACCTCGATTATTTTGATTTTAATGGCAAGATCAATTGGAAAGCCGGTCTTCGGGACAGATTATATCTGAGCTTTTATAGTGGGAGTGATAAGTTTAATGATTTTACATCAACGGCAAGCGATGAGATTGATCAACCCACAGGTATTCGTATCGTCTCCCATGAAGAATTCGGAAAGGATCTTAACTGGTCTAACCAGACAGGTGTCTTTCGTTGGAATCATATTTTGACTGACAAGATTTTTACAAATTTTATATTATCGACTAGTTCATTCGTACTGCAGTCTATTGATAGTAGCAGATTTGAATTTACGTTTCCGGGGACAAGTCTTATGCCACTTTCCGGATTTGATACGAAAGAGTTTAAATCCAGTATTCGTGATATCACTGCGCGTCTGGAGCTCGACATCCGGCCATCAACGGATCATCAATTATCAGCAGGAGCGTATGCGATAGATTATCAGTTTTTACCTAAGTCGATTACGATCAATGAAGAAAGTAAGGTGGGTGACATAACGCTGGAAGAAGGACTTTTGGACGATGCTATCTTTTCAGACCTCCAGGTAAATGCGGTGGAAGCCGGTCTTTATCTCGAAGATAAATGGGAAATCAAAAAAGGCCTTCAATTGACAACAGGCCTGCATGTAGCTTCATTTTTTGTTCAGAAAGAATATTACCTCGATCCCCAGTTACGCATGACGCTGGACTACCAACCATTCCAAAATCTGGCATTCGATATTGGTTATAGCAGGATGACACAATATCTTCATAACCTCACTTCCAGCAGTATCGGACTGCCTACAGATCTGTGGGTTCCTACCACGAAAGCAGTGAAGCCATCTTTATCCGACCAATATGAATTTTCTGCCCAATGGCGGGCAAAACCAGAATTGACATTTAATCTGTCTGCATATATTAAGTATATGCGCAACCTGGTCTCCTACCAGGAAGGAGCAAGTTTTCTAATCACGGAAGGAATTTTTGAGGGAAGTATTGTTGATGCCGGTAACTGGGAAGATAAAGTCACGATTGGCATCGGTAAATCGAGTGGGGTGGAATTCCAGTGCGCGTATGAAAGACCGAAAGTTCAAATTGGATTGAACGGTACCTGGTCAAGGGCGTACAGGCTTTTTGAAGAAATTAACAATGGTAAAGAATTCCCTGACAGGTATGACAGACGATGGTCCGGGACCTTTACCAGCCAGTTTAAGGTAGGTAAAAAGCTGACATGTGGAGTTAATCTCGTCTATGGCTCAGGTATCGCCATCACCCTGGCAGAGAGCAAATTTTCAACACCTGGTGCTGTATTTCCACAAGTAGGAATTGTGTTCAGTGACCGAAATGACTTTCGACTCCCTGCTTACCATCGTATGGATATCAATGTGTTATATCAATTTACCTCCAACAAAAGATTCAATCATTCTCTCGCCATTAACCTGTACAACGTTTATAATCGGACCAATCCCATCTACATTACTCTGGTGAAGGATCCGGCAACTGAAGCGTTTGAATTCAGACAATTTTCACTTTTCCGCTTCTTTCCTTCCATCTCGTATCGTTTTGATTTCCATTGAGGGTAAAGGTCTGAAGCGCAATCACAAAAGTCATATTACAGTCAAAAAGGTTATATCTTTAAGAAGTGATTACAAAGGGGATACATATTACAGCCAGCCTGTTTTTGGGCCTGATGATGATGTCAGGTTGTGAGTCCACTATTGATTTTCAGGTAGACTCTCCACCACGGCTTACCATTATTTCCAACTTCTCACCTGATAAAGGACAGCGAGTGTATGTACATGCATCACTTAGCCCATCGGATTCAAGCCAATTCTATACGCCGGATAACCTGGTTGTGGATGTCACTGAAAATGAATCCGACATCACTGTCAGGTTGGATCCTGTTTCGGAAGGAAATGAAGATTTTTTCAAAATCCCTGCTGATTTCCTAAAGGCTGGTTTCTCATATAGCATCACAGCATTTGCACCTGGATTTCCTCCAGTTCAGGCAACTACCAGCATTCCCAACCCAAGTTCTGTATCTGATCTGCTCATCCGGGATGTGGTCATAACGCCTTCTGAAGTGCAGGAGAACAAAAAGAATATCCATTATACACTCCAGTTTAATATCGAACATTTTGGTTTGAACAGGTACTACCATTTGGTTTTCTACAATCAATATATTGCCAGCCCCCATATCCTGTTTATTAAAGATCCGAAGCCTTCTGATGCGCACAATTTTATCTATCATTATGATTTTGGTGTATTGATTGACAAGGAGGACCTGGATCAAAATCAGCCGTTAAGTTTTGATTTTGATGATTTTATCCTTGACAACAATAAGCTGATCAAAGTGACTGTGGAGTTACGTTCGATCACAGCTGAGTATTATAAATATCACAGCACGCTTACCCGCCAGCTGCAACTTATTAAAGATCCCTTCGCTGAGCCAGTCACCATTTTTAACAATATCGAGGGTGGCTATGGCAATTTTAGTGGTTTTACCCACAGCATTACTTCTTTCGATTTGCCCTAACGTCCAGTCCGGACTATTTTATTCCGACTTCCATAGGGGGTGGAGTAGAAAATTGTGTCATTCATCTGACACATGATTATTCTTTGACTTATCGATCAGAAAATGGCATCCAAGCAAGCAGTACTAGAGAGTATCCCCTTTTTTAATGTTCTGGAGCGGGAAGAAATGAATACCCTGATTCAGCACATGGAGTTACATACTGCCCCAAAGTACACGAACATCTATAACGAAGGTGACCCATCTGACTATTTTTATATCCTGTCAGAAGGAAGCGTAAAAATAGGCACTCATCATGAGGATGGCCGAGAGGTCATCAAGCAAATCCTGCATCCCCGGATGGTTTTTGGGGAATTGGCACTCATCCAGCAACGAATGCCACATCACAATTTTGCCGCATCACTTTCCGCTTCGACCACATACTATAAAATTCCCGTGGAGGTTTTCCGCCAGATCATTGACAAAAATCCACAACTTACATTGAGCGTGGTTTCGATGATCGGCTATAAATTGCGGCAGACTGAAAACCAGCTGGAGTCGCTCATCTTCAAAGATGCAAGGGGAAGGATCATTGATTTTATCCTTGAGAATGCCCAACAATGTGGAAGACAAGTGGGTCTGGAGACGCTGCTCAAACACTCCCTCACTCAACAGGACATTGCCAATTATACAGGTACGAGTCGTCAGACGGTAACGGCAGTATTCAATGATCTGAGGAAAACGAACAAAATCTACTTTACTCGCAACAGTATATTAATCAGAGATATTTCAGCTCTGGCGTAATGCGCGCCACGTAGTTGGTTTGATGGATTGGTTACATTTTAAGGCAAAGGGCACCCGCATCTTTGCCTTTTTTATTCTTTCCAGGCAGCCTCCATAATTCTCTTTCCCATGCCTGGAGATACAGATATTCCGTGGCAGGAAAAAAAAATATTTTTTTAGAGGGAATTTCATAGAAAAGTCTTTTGTTTGTGAACAATATATTTACAACTTACCCCCTGAAACGATGTTTTGCCGGTTGGCAAGTTCGGTATCTGGGATTATAATTTCATAGCATGTCTAGTAAACCACGCGTCGTTAAGGATTATGAAAAGCTGGATGCGAACATCCAGGAACAAATCAAATTCATGTATCCTTTTGGATTCGCGAAGTACCTCATCCAGTACAAAAACGCCGAAGGTAAATTCGTCTCCGCATTACCATTCGAGACGGATGACAGGTATTACCTGGTACGCATGACTTTAATTGAAGCCCGTCAGATCATTGAAGATGATGATGATTATGATGAAAGCGGCGAATTGAAGGAAAGCGTAAAAGAAGAATATGAAGAAAAATATGGTGATATGGATTATCTGACCATCACCGAAGGTGAAGCAGATACCGCAGCCGACGAGGAAGAATAATATTCTTCTTTAGTCCCTTTATTTTTCAGTCATTATTTCAACTCCACTCCAGTCAGATCCTACACCTTTGACCATGTGTTCTGCAGCATGTCGGAAATAACGTTCAGCTGTCACATCGCTGGGGTTTATCATCAATACGTTTTTCAGGTATCCTGCAGCCACGATGAAATCCTTGGATAAGTATGATGCAAGGCCTGCATTAAAATCCTTCAGCGTTTGATTTTTTAGTGAAATGATTTCAGAGGTTTCACTTTGATAACATTCAAAGACTTTTACAGCGGACATTTTTCCTTTTACCCGTATCGCCCCGAGATGACGATGCTCATAGTTTTCCGGTTGTGTAATTTTCCGGAGGGTACTTTCACTCAGCAAAATCGAAGCATCAAACATCTTCGTGAGACCTTCAATCCGGGCAGCAGTCGTGACCTCATTGCTGATCACACCTGTATCATGACGATCCTTGTCACCAATCACACCGAGCATAATGACCCCGGTATGAAGGCCAATGCCAGTCTTGATGGGTATTAAATTCGTCTTTACCCGCTCATCATTAAATCGTCGTACTTCATTTTGCATTAGAATACTGGCTTTCAAAGCCTGTTCAGCACTGGGAAATAGGGCACTAAATCCATCGCCGGTAAACTGATTGACAAATCCACCATGGGCCTCAATACAGGGAGCGGTATAACTGAGGTATTCATTTATAAATTGGAAGTTTTCTTCAGGTGAGAGTGTTTCGGAAATGGTTGTATACGATCTGATGTCTGTAAACATGATGGTCATCTCCCGCTGAATCTGGTCACCCAGTTGTATGTCCAGGATCGAATCGTGACCAAGTGTCTTTAAGAAGGGTAAGGGCACAAATTTTTGATAAATCTTATTTGTCTCGGAGACATCTTCATACAATCTTGCGTTGTCAAGCGAAATGCCCAATTGGTAACTCAGTAATTGAAGGAGGTTAATGCGTTCTGCAGTGAAAGCATCTTTTACAATCTTATTTTCAAGATACAGGATCCCGTTTATCTCGTTCTTGACGAGGAGGGGAAGTGCCCACACAGATTCTGGATGATGATGGTCAAAATATACATCTCTGTCAAAAACTCTGTCTTTCGACACCACATTCAACAATACACTCTCTCTTTTCCGGTTGACATACTTGATTACAGAGACCGGAAGCAAATGGCTGGCTTGTGATAATGGCATGGAGTCACTGATAAACTCACTATTGACATCCGCAAGGATTTCGAGGACCAAATCATTTTTTTGAGGAACGATCAATGCGACTCTGCTCGCACCGGCACATTCCATCACGACGTCAATCATGGACTTTTTCAAATCATGCATACTGAGTATGCCCGACAAAGCCTGAGATGCTTTGAACACACTCATCAGATCCAGTTGGTCAGTCATGAACGTGTCTGTGCTGCCTGATACTGTATTCTGATTTTCGGAAGGAGAAAAGGATTGGATTTCGATAAAATCCGCATATCGTTTCTTTAGGTGCTCCACTTTGGCAAATGCACCCCATTGGGTAAAGCCCATGATGGATTTCCGGAGGTGATAGATGGCGTAATGATCTCGTCCCTTAGCAATCCAGTATTCTGCCAGTTTCTCATGACCAAATGCAGCCATGTGAATAAACTTACTTCGCTCTGCTGAAGCCACTCCGGCTTCAAGGTGATCGAATGCCTCCTGATCTTTTTTGTCTATCAGAGATTGGAGCGCGAGCAGGAAATGATTTTTGTCTTCAAAATTTTCCGGACAGTGATTTTTAAAGTTCTCAATCTTTTTCATGTATTCATCCACCGTTGCCGGAAGATCCTCTGCCAATCCACGTCGCTTTAATTCCAGGTGGAGCCAGCAGTGTGCAAACATATAGGAACCATAATGGACTGGACTTGCCAGGATTGGGGCAATAAACTTAGCGGCACTTGCATCTGCTTCACGCGCACGATCAAAATCTTCAAACAAGTTGTACACCAGAAGGCCATAAAGAGAAACCATGACTGGCCCGTAGTATTCCGTTTTACTTAGACATAATTCAATAAAGGATGGGACATCATATCGATGTGATCTAACTTCCTTGCCTGTCATGCTGGGATCCACGAGATATGATACGCACATCTCCAGGGCGATAAGCGAATGCAATGCCAGCAGGTGATTTATTTTGGCATTGTATTCTATGCCCGGTGTAAATTCCTGGGTAAGTTCCTGGATCGTTTTTTCAGCTGAAAAGAAATGATTGAAGTACGAATGGAAAAGTGTGTATCCTGCGAAAATGAGTTCGCCACTTTCCAGGCTCGCTTTGTAAGCAATTAAGTTGTATTCATTGATTTCACGTATTGGTTTGAAATATGCGTACACATAATTCGCAACAATATGACCGGTGCGGCCTTTCTGACGCAGGGCTTCCTTTTCAAAACGGAAGGAGAGTTTTTTGGCCAGGTCACCGGCAGGCAATCCGTATTCAAACATGCCCAGAATACAGCAGATGAGACCAAATTCTGAAAAAGCGTATGACATCTGATAGGACATGCCATGGTCAATCGATAGCTGGATCTTCTTAAGTGAATGTAGAATCCATAACTCCGTTTTCCCACCCACATATAAAGGGGTGGAAAGGTTGTCCATAATCTTAATGACGGCCATGGCAGTAGGATCAGTCATCCAGCGGATATTCTCCATACTCGGAATACCATGCTCCTGGAAATAAGCAATGATCGGCGTCAGATGTGCATTGATTTCTACCCAATTCGTCTCTTTTGGGAATTGATAATTTAATTCACGTAATCCATTAATCGCTTCATCCAGGGTCTCATCATATTTAGACACAAGGCTGAGGCGCAGCATCAGGATATAATAGATATCTGCTTTATCAATTGGATTTCGGGCTTTCTGGATACATTCTTCCAGTAATGTTTCGGAGGCCTCCAGATTTCCATCCAGATAGTATGCCTCAGCGAGTTCTCTGTTGAGGGTTAAGGTTGAAGTATAATCACTCTGCCAATTTTCAGATGTGGTACTGTTACGTGCATTGATCAGGTGTCGGATGGAAGAGGATATAGCATTTGCTTTCTTTGCTTTCAGACCTGCTTTAATATTGATCTCCCGAACCCGCTTCTTTTCAGTTTCTTCCCGGATCAATGATCCGGCCAGGTCGTAATGACTCGCGATGTCAAAAAGATATTCTACCTCTTCCCCATATTTTGCATATAGCATGCGTCCAATATCCAGGTGCATCCCGGGACGGTCAGCAGCGGGGATCAGTTGATAGGCAGCCTGTTGGATTCTGTCATGAGCAAAACTGAACTTCACTTCCTGAGGGGCAATATTTAATTCCTCTATACGGAACATCCGGTACGAATCATTCACAGGTGTAAGGTATCCTTCTGTCAACGCCGGCCACAGGTGATCCATGACTGTTTCGGGTGGTAACCGAATCATGGAGCTCAGATGATCCAGATTGAATGTATTGCCAAATATGGAGGCAAGGATCATCGTATCCTGTGTAGATTTTTCGAGGGCCTTGATCTTGATGATCATCAGGTCGACCACATTGTCAGTGTAGGATTGCTCACGGATCTTTTCAATATCGGCAGTCCATTTCCTGGATTCTTCCTGGTATACGAGATAATGTTTGTCCAGAAGGTGACGAATAAACTGGATAGTGAAAAAGGCATTCCCTTTTGTTTTATCAAATATCAGCTTAGATACGACCTCCACATCGGATTGATGAAGCGTATCCTCCATCATGTTTTTGACATCTGAATAGGGTAGCGGTTTTACTTTCAGATCAAAGATCTGAATGCCATTTTTATTCAGTTCCTGGATCATCATGGTCAGACCATGTTGTGCATCCACTTCATTATCACGATATGCACCGATCAGCAGGAGTACCAGGTTTTCTTTTTCATTCGCTAACAGGCCCATCAGGTCAAAGGATGCTGAATCTGCCCATTGCAGGTCATCGAGAAAGATCACCAGAGGATGATCAATTGTCGCTATAGCCTTGAAGAATTTCAATAACAATATATTCAGCCTGTTGCGGTGCTCGACAGGTTCAAGCCTCGTGACTTCTTCCTGTTTTCCAATGATGAGCTCAAGGCTTGGAATGATATCAACCAGGATCTTTCCCTGATGACCTATCGCGTCCTTGATACGTTTAGTCACAGCAGCAAGTTTGTCATCAGGTTCTGTAAGGATCAGCTGACAATATTCATTCAGTGCATGTGTGAAAGCACTGTATGGAATATTCCGGTTGTACTGATCAAATTTTCCTTTGGTAAAAAAACCACTCCGGGAAGTGATTGGTTTATGAATCTCATTAATCAACGCAGTCTTTCCAACACCTGAATATCCTGATACCAACATGAGCCTGCCATGACCATCGCTGACTTCATCAAAAGCCTCTAACAGGGCAGCTATTTCTGATTCTCTTCCATACAGTTTTTGGGGGATCTGGTATTTTGTAAAAACTTTATCATATGAGAGCTCAAAATCCGGAATGCTGCCGGACTCTTCAAGATATGCAAGCGCGGTTTTAAAATCAGCTTCCAGACCAAAAGAAGACTGATACCGATCCTCTGCATTTTTTGACATCAATACCCGGATGATCTCAGATATCGCCACGGGCACAAAAGGATTCAATTCATGCACCGACTCGGGATAGATCGCAAGGTGGGAATGAATAAGCTTCAACGGATCCTTTTCCTGAAAGGGAAGCCGACCTGTAAACATTTGATACAGGATAATGCCAAGGGAGTACAAATCGGATCTGTAATCAACAATTCGGTTCATTCGTCCGGTTTGTTCCGGAGAAAAATAGGGGAGTGATCCTTCCAGTCGATCCGGATTACTGAGATGGACGGTCTTAAGATCAAGTTTAATGGATAACCCAAAATCAACAATCTGGATTTCCAGCGTATCCGGATTCAGCAGAATGTTATCAGCAGTGAGATCCCGGTGGATGACATCCCGCTGATGGATCATGCCCAGGATATGCGAAATCTTTGCAGAGATCAGGATCCGCTGTTGCAGATTAAAATCAATCTTCCTGACATATTCGCGAAGTGTGATTCCTTCAAAGTAACTTGAAATAATACTCGGCGCACCCTGGTGAGTTCCTTTAGAGATTACCTTGCGTACACCCGGAATATCTAATTCCGTGAGAATCGAAAACTCGTTATTGAACTGTAGTATTTGTTTTGGACTGGAAAAATCAGTTTTTAATACTTTGATAGCCACCTGAGGTTTTCCGTCTTCTGATTTTTTATATACAGTGGCATTCGGGCTCTCGTAAATCTTTTCTAAAAGCAGTTCCATCATTAAGCCGTTTTAGCATCACGCTTGAAAAGTGTTTTAATATATTTCCAGACTTTGGGGAGAATGTCCATTACAGCCATCCAAAAGAGTTTTTCTTTAGGCAAGGGTTTTTCAGACATATTGTTGAGATCCCAGGCAGCCATAAATCCATCTCCGATGCGGAAAGTTTCATTTTTACCGCCACGTTCGGTGGTTATCAAGGTACGGACAAAATGCAAAAAGAAATTGTCAAGGGCAAGCATTCCCGGACGCGTTGCTACCAGGGTAGATCGCCCCGATTTTTCGTGAAACTGCAAATCTTCTATTAGATGTTTTTCAAGATCCTCATGAGAATCATCGATAGGTATCCCAAGATGATCCTTGAGTATCGGAAAGTTCTCCGGCCCGTTTATTTCACGTATCACCGTAATGAGTGTCTTTTCGCCAAGCAGGGGAACGGTGGATGTAAACCAGTCTATCAGGGCTTTTGAGAGGATTGGCCCCGTGGCATTGGGTAATGAAAAATGTCTCTGATAGATAATTGCCTGCAGGGCCATCGCGTCAGCATAATTTTCAGGTTCCAGCTCCTTTCGGATTCCCAGGCCGCGACCAATTATTTTCCAGCATTGGAAATAATTTTCTGCATCTTCATCTGACACAGTCACTCGGAGTTCACGAAGGCCTTCGATAATTTCGATACTGAATGTGTGGATGGCAAATACCATATCTTCCTGGTTGATCGGATGACCAAGAATAGCCTCGTCAAAATCGCCCAATGATGTATCGTACATCTTATGGAGAAGTCGGTACCGGATCATAGCATGGACCAATCTCAGTTTTTTGATGGACATAAGACCCGGATGATCCAGGTTGAGTTTTTTATGCCCATTCGGTGTGTTGGTATCCCAGCCGATCGACATTACATCCAATACAAACTGCATCGTCTCGAGAATACGACGATTGACATGTTTGACAAGTAATGTGGTTAACCGTAAGACCTCAATGGCTTTTGTGTGTGCATATTGTTTTAGCAAGGATCGTACACCCAGGGAAAAGGTTATCCAGGGTCCATGCTTTTCAAAAAAGGCAGCACCTTTCTCAAGATATTCCACTTCAGTTGTGGTCCATTGGAATTCCTCAGCCGAAGAAAAATAATCGAGTAATTCCTGAGGCTCCGGAATGATGGTTTTTTCTTTCTTCCATTCTTTTGCAAAATCATGCGCAACAAAGGAAGTGATGAATGCAGCTACATCAGAAGGTGAATGACCCCTGGTGGCATCGAAGAGGGCAGCTGCTGCCGTATCGGCAGCAGGGTCTCCATGCTTTCGCATTTCATCGAGAAATTCATTCGTCCATTTGGATGAGGCGGTTGTCATTTATGTTGCTGGCTTTTGGGCAGAAAAAATATGATATCGCCAGAGATCTTTACGATGGGCGACATATTGATAATAGGTTGACCACGTGTTCTTGGTTTGGGTTTTGTTCCGCAGTCCGATCCATTGGGCCACCGTCGTAGTGACGAGTCCGGGAAAGAACGAAAGAAAAAGCCTGCGTATGCTGGGCTTGACATGTTCTGTAATATCCCGGTTATCAAGGGATTGAAATCCGGCAGAAGATAGAGCGCCACTGAACTCATTTACCTTTGCATACGATTTGATCGCCCAGGAATCAGTCCATTTCTCCATGAGCTTTTCATCCTTTGATCCTGCAGCAAGCGGCTGACTAAAAAAATCTGCCACAACCAGACGGCCACCTGGTTTTAACACTCGGAAGGCTTCACGCGTGAAGTCAGCTTTATCCCATGCATAACACACACTTTCAATGGCCCAAACGACATCAAATGTATTGTCCGGAAATGAAGTAGCGAGATAGTTTTGTTGAGAAAAGGTAATCTGATTACCGAATTCATATTTGGATGCGTTCTGACGGCAGGTTTCAACCTGCTTTGCACTTAATGTGATCCCCTCCACTTTGCATCCCAAGCTGGCA
>JBBREG010000101.1:0-11527 GCA_038203125.1 Chitinophagales bacterium | reverse complement strand
GAGTTTATAATCATTTTCAAAATCCGCGGGCTTGATGCGCTCGAAAGGTTTTAGATTGATGCTGCCAGGACAATACATAAATCCATCTATGATCTCCGGTAAAAAATCGAGATGGAGAATATCATCAAGTACATTGAGTGGATGAAATGAGATGTGATCATCATCGGATCTGGTCCCGGAGGTATGGAATGTTGCATAGACCTGATTTTCTGCAGCGGCTAATTGCTGGGTAACTTTATTGCCGATTCCGGATGAGCCACCTACGACGAGATAATTGGGCATAAACAGTCGTTATTTTCCTGTCACACTATTCACTTCAACCCAATATCCGTCTGGGTCCTGGAAGAATATTTGTTTGATACCGTCTGTGCGAATATTTACTTTTTGTGGAATGCCCGGCCAGTCAGAATAGGGGATGTTCATCTGTTCCAGTCTGGCTACCATGTCATCGAAATGTGGCGTTTTTACAGCAAGATGTATGGCTTTATTTGTTGTGATGGGTTCTTTGATAATGGAGATCAGGTGCAGTTCCATTCCCGCTCCCATGGAAAACCACCGGATGCCTTCTATTTTAGTTTTATTGGTGATCTCATTAAGCTGGAGGACATCAGTATAAAAAATGGCGGATCGATTGACATCCGTCACAGAGATTGCCATGTGATCAAATGTACATTCGGATATCTGATGATCCTGTCCGACAAGCTTTTGGGAGATAGCCACGACGAGTAAGAGAAAAAATAAATTCTTCATTGTTCGTTTTGTTTGGACATTATTCGGGCACTGTTGAAAGACATGCTGCCCGGAGCATCTTCATGTAATGTAACCCTTTTTGTTTTGCAAATTCAATGTTGTGTTGGGGAATTTCATCTGTGTTGGGATAATGTTCCACTGCGCGGGTTACACTTTCTTCGCGAAGAATATGAAGCATTGGATATGGAGAACGGTTTGTATAATTGGCCGGATCATCATCAGTTGATCCTGCGAAAATATATTCAGGATGGAAGCTGGCGATCTGGTAGATGCCATCATATCCGCGTTGCGTGTTTAATGCTTCTGCGAATCCGACGAGGTCGAGGTATTTTTTAAAATCTTCAAACTGGTCGGGGAGGATGATGAGGGTGGTTTCAAGATCCTGATGTGTATCGAGCCAGGCAAGTTCCCGGAGTAAACATTCCAGTGTGGTTTCCATTGTGGCATGCTGTAGTACAGTGTAACGAATGCTTTTCATCTGAACTGCTTTAGCGGCGAATGGGCAGAAATTGCAACCGATGACGACCGAGGTGATCCAGGCTTTGGTTTGGGTGATGATGGTTACGTCGGTCACAACATGGTGGACTAAGGTTAAGAATCGTCAATCAGGAAGTTGATAAAGGTATGTATCAGAAGTAAAAGAGGTGTGAAAAGAAGTTTAAAAGTGATGAAAAATAAGAAAAATGGTGAGCTGATAAATAGCTTTAATTTTACAGTAACAACTTTATTTTCAATTGTATAAACATTATTAAAAAACGTAATACTGTAGTATATTCACATTTTACTTACCAAATAAAATTTGGTTCACTTTATGCCCAATATCAACACCCTCACCCCCCGGCATGAGAAATAAATTATTGCTCAGATCCATGCTCTATTTTTACACGAACTTTCCAGATCAATGAACTACCTCCTCTACACACGACTCTTACCAGGTATCCTCCTGATGTGCTTGTTTGTCCTGCCCTTTGACATAGCAGCCCAAAAGAATTCAGTCGTCCAGATTCATGCCGATAAAAGCTCAGGATATGGCGTTGCATATGGTGGACCAAATTCAACACAAGACCTAATTGTCACTGCACTGCACGTAGTCTCCGGTAAAAAAACGATCATGGTCGTTTGGCAGGGAAAAACAGCTTACGCCCAAATTGAAAAAATTTATAAACCAGCAGACCTTGCATTATTAAAACTCAAAACCTCATTGGGCATACCCCCATTACAACTCTATTCAGGTGAACCACCCTGGGACACGAATGTCAATTTTTGGGAAGTACCTGTCAGCACCAAATCTGTCAGTGCCAAAACTACAGTCCTCGAAGAACGCACCAGTCTCGCCAGGATCAGTCCACGTATCGCGAATAATCCCTCAGGTCTTTCAAAGTCATTGTGCATGGATGCCGGCACGTATTATCCCGGTATGAACACTGAAGTGATCAATTTCAAAGAGCCGAATATTCGAAAAGCCCATAGCGGCTCACCACTGACGTACGGGGACAAAATCCTCGGCATGGTCGATGGCGGGGCCAAACTCACGGACGGCAAATCATGTGTATGGGCTATCCCTGCAAGTGACTTCACAAAGCTCTTCAATCAGGGCACTCCGTTGACGAAACCAATGCAATCATGCGATTCACCTGCTTCGACCAATAAATTTATGTACAGCGGGATGCGATCTGATAATCCCATGCTGTCTCCGGAAGAGATCACCCAGGCAGAAGATTTTGAAAATACACTTGACTTTTCATCTTCCAATGGAAGTCAACTGGAACTCTTTCATGAATACCGGATGACTTTCGATGAGATCTATGAGACATTGTGGGATGAAGAACAGGATGACCTGGCTGACATATTGGATACTGAAGAAATCATCACCCTTGACGATCTGCTAAACGAAACGGTAGACATCTACATTGAAGAATATACAGGTATTTCACTTGTCATTCCGGCTGCATGTACGCTCACAGCTTCCACTGATGATTTTGGCACGTTCATCTCCACTACAAGTCCGGGTGGACTGATCAACATGTCATTTTACATTTCTACCAATGCAACTATGGAAGAAGGTATGACGGTGATGAATGCATTTAAATCGTATCTCCAGGGCGTAGGTGTGACATCACAACCTGATCCGGATGATATCGATGATTTTGCAGATGATGAGGATAATCCGTATTACTCACAGTATGTCGAACAGGCATTTGAAGATGACAATGGAACAGTCATAGCTGAATTTTTTGCCGACCTCATCGTGAATGATGGTGATTTCCTGGCTGTTACCGTCAGTATTAATGACTGGAATCTCCTGGATGAAAATCCTGAGGAGCGTTTATTCCTCTACCTGATGGAAACGTGTTCACTCTTGTCTGATTTTTCAATCTACTAGTTTACCGAACGATACCAAAACTTTCCATTTCTTTTTTTGAAAGCTGATACACAGGATTTGATTTTAATTCTTTGTAAATCGCCCAGGGCGTTCTCCATCGGTAGACATACCCATCATCAGCAGCCGTCAGGATATGACTACCATCTTTTGTAAAAACACCCTGATTGATTTTGGCAGTGTGTTTGCGATACGTTGTTACTAATTCTCCGTCAAAATTCCACAGGTACGCACGCTGATCAAAACAGGTAGTGAGAATATGTTTGCCATCAGGAGAGATATCAATTGACGAAACATTTTCTGTGTGCTCTAAACTATCCTGAAGCACGCCCGATGCACTCCAGATTTTAATGAATTTTCCTCCGGTAAGGATGTGATTACCGTCATCTGTGAAGATGGCAAATTTGGGTTTTTCAAAATGTTGTAATGATGACAGTAGTTTTCCTTCTGCGGACCAGATGCGCACGGTACTGTCTGCGCAACTGGTTATTATTTTGTCTCCATTTTTTGAAAATGAAGCTGAATAAATTTTATCCGGATGACGAATGACGTGTAATGAATCTCCTGTAATATCCCATATCGTCACTATATCATCAGATGAAATCGTCATTAAAGTAGAACCATCCTTTGCAAAACCTGACCACGTTACATCACCATTCAATCTGTATGCATGCAGGAGCACACCGATCAGATCCCAGGTTCTGGCGGTGCTGTCAAGGGATGATGTAAGTATCAGATCACCCGATGCAGAGAAGGTTGCATGCGTCACTTCATTGTCGTGAGGAAGTATGACAATGCGTCCTTCCTTTGGATCCCACAACCGGGCAGTGCTGTCCCTGGAGGTTGTGATGATCCGTGATCCATCAGGTGAGAATAGAGCTGAAGTAACAACATCACCGTGCTTGTGACTGTCCATCAATTGACCTAATCCATTCCATATGCTGGCTGTTGAGTCAAAAGAAGATGTTACATATCGGTTTCCTTCCGGATAATAATCAATAGTATTGATGGCAGCAGACTGTTTTGGAAAACGATGGAGATAGGGTTGAGAAAAATCCCAAAGCTTTGATGTAAAATCATTGGATGCAGTGAGAATACTTTTGCCATCGGGAGAAAAAACCGCACTAACTTCATTGCCCCGGCATCGAAAACTGTATAGTGAATCCCCCTGTTCGTTTCGCACTGTGATCAGCGATGAATTTTCATCCGGTGTGACACTCAAAAATTGTTTCCCATCGGTAGAAAACGCCGCGTGATAAACATTTTGAGCAAAAGAATCCTTCACCAGAGTGCCTATGTCATCATATAATGAACAAGACCCATCCTGTATACATACTACTCGTGTTTGCGAAGGCGAGGGAATTACATTGGTGTTCTCTGTTTGTAAAGATTGAATATGAGACCTAAAAGCACTGAAGCCTTTGGAAGAAAAGTTGGGAATGATCTTCATGCCATCGGTCGAAAAAGAATCCAGGGTGGTCACGGTTTCAGCAATGCTATCACGATCTGTCAAAGTGCCGTCGCGTTCCCAAAGAGATACATGGGTACGGGTGAGTGTCAGGATCTGCTGTCCGTTGGGGGAGAAAGCCCCTTTCGTAACTTCGATTTCATGTGGAAGAGAAAGGATTTCTTTTCCATCCAATATCCAGAGTTTTGCAAAGCCATCTTCTGAAGTAGTAAGGATTTCTTTTCCATCTGCGGAAAAGACAGCACTGAATACTTTTTCCGTATGAGGAAAATTGGCCACATAAAAAGGCATTTCTTCCTGTGAGTGAAACATATCACTGAGTGCGAGAAAAACAAGTGGTGGGGATTTTTCTTCCAGTGTTGCATATGCGTGATACGCAACATTCAATGCAAGCGTATTGTCTGTTTTTAATTCTTCTCTTGCCGTGAGAGCCAGTTCGCCCGCACGTGAATATAGATATCGCTGCGAGGCCACATGCCATTGCCATCCGGCCAGAACAGCGAAAATGGCCACGATGGAAATAAGACCAGCCCGAATAAAACGATTACGTGCCCGGTCTTTTTGGGCCTGTAGTTTTTTGTTTCGGCTAAAGGTCAATACAGCATTTTCATTTCCAGTGAGACTCCGCATCCCCTGCAACCCTGAGTCTACTGTCTCGAGATCTTTTTCATTTAACCATGATGAAGTTGTTGTATCAGATCGCTCATTTGACCTTGCATTCAGGATCCGGGCAGCCTGCTGTCCAGGGCTTACTGAAATACTATATTGCCGGATCACAACCATCGCCAGGAGATTGTGACCGAGTTGCGTACCGCCCGAAGGGGCACTTGTCAAAAGAAAAAGTTTTTTGCAATGATCGATCAATGCATTTATGAGCGCCTCACGATCCCCATAAATTTCTTTTCGCTTGTCTGCATCAAGTATGGCTGACTTTCCGAGTGCTGACGTATGGAGATATAACAAATCAAGGGCAAGTCCTGAGTCCACCACATCTTTATTCCATTCTTTCACTTTTGAAAGTTGGTGTGTCAGGAAATGATCCATGACATCACCTGACTGAATTGCCTTTTGATAATTTCGTAAGGTGAATGAAAGTGATTGTGGATTTTCTGTCACCCCGGATTGCCAAAGAGAAGTAAGGAACACCTGGAGATATGGTGCCGCCAGAGTGCGATCGCCATCAAGCAGATCATCAGCCAATACGGAAGGTAAGTTATTGGCAGCACTGTCCTCTATCTGAAGCCGGTAAAAATCTTTAGTTGATGGCGAGCGGGTAATACTTGTAATAGCTTCCTGCACGCTCTCCCATATCAAGGGTTGCAGAAATACCTCCGCGTAAGGAAACCCAGTGGATTGTAAATATTTGCAAAACGCATCACGATGTTGCTCATCAATACTTACGACCAGTTTTCCTTTTGGTGGATTGTTGGCATCAAAAATATTGACCAATACATCATGAAATGTTTTCCAATCCTCAATGTCATTTTCGACTTCGTCATACAGGACGATTAATGGTTTGCCAGTTGTTTGTTCGATTTCAATCCACTGATCATGAAATGTGAGACGTTCTTTTGAATGGATTTGATTCAGGCGATCCAGTTCATTCTGTAAAATTTCTTTTGCAAAACCTGAAGCAGAAGACAGTGTCGACCGGATTTCGGTTATTTTTTCTTCGAGTTGACTTTTACTTTTAGGTGCCACCGGATCGAGGCCAAGGGCAATTCGTGCCTGTTCTAATGCAATGGAGATTATGTCGTCAGGATTTGTTCCTGAGGTAGTCAATGAAACCGTGAAGGAGGATTCTAGTCTCGGAGCAAGTCCTGCTGCAAACAAAGATGACTTTCCAATCCCTTTTTTACCGGAGACAAGAATTAATGGTTGTTCGTGGCTGAGTTGGGTATGAATTTTCCGAATATCCTTTCCACGACCAAAAAATATCGCTGCTTCATCCCGGGTAAAGCTTTGAAGACCGGGGAACGGTGCTAAAGGTAATTTTCGATAATATGATAATGGGAGTTCTAGGCCGAATAAGGGTTGATCTGCGGCTTCCGGCAGATTCCAGGCCAATGAAATTTCTGATCCTTCACCTTTATAAAGTTTCCAGGGGAATATATCCTCGCCGGGACTTCCTAAGATGGGTTCTGTGAATAAAGTCTGAGCATTGGCTGAACCCGTTTCTGTTTTGATCTGATCCACAGCATCGGTCCAGGCGCGATCGATAGTCAACCCTGCTGCGATGCCTTTATAGAAACGTGTAGACAAATTGGTCGCAACTTCATCGTTGATGAGTTGTGATGTTCCAATGACCGTAGGAATGCCGGCAGCAAGCAGGTCTTCTGATTGGTTTTGAGAAGAGCAGCCATTCAGGAAGACCAGTTTCAGGCTTTTTTGTTTGGCGAGTAATGCAACAAGTCCTTCACTATGAGCGATTGCTTTCCCGCCGGATGCAGATTCAAGCAACAGCGCATAGCTTTCTGCGTGTCCTCCATAATGGAAGATGGCGATGCGATCGCGGTATTGACTATTCTGAAAAATATCGAAGATGCGATCGACTGTGGCATCGGGCTCAACGAGTACCTGGCAGAGGCCGTTTTCTTCAGCTTTGGCGAGGGCATCGCGGATGGCATTACGTTCGCGGGTCAGTCCCCGCAGGTATCCGGCACCTGAACTTTCTTTGTCATTGGCGAAGGCGAGGAGGATGACGGGCAGCATGGAGTAAAGTAACCGAATTTCGAGGGAATAGTGGTGCCTCGGACACAGGACTTCAATCTATGGAGGGTGTTTTGCCCGGGAATATTGTGTGTACAGACTTTAGGATGGTTTTCTTTGAAATCAAAAGGTTTAGAAAGTGTAGGTTTTAAAAATGAGTGAATGCTTATTTCGGTAAGTTAGAAATTGGAGTTATTTACCGCATAATGTCGGTGTCAACAGGGAGATACCCCATGTGCCGGGTCAATGACAAAATCTGACCTTTATGATGAAACTCATGTGTAATAACGTGCGTGAATATTTGGAATGGAATTGTTTTCGTTTTTACATTATTTACTTCAAATTCGATTTCTTTTTGTTCTTCTTCGAACAGTAACATGAATTGGTCCATCAGGCTATCAACAATATCATAAAGAGGGATGATTTCTTCCATCCGGGAATAGCGCTCATATTCCAAATAGGGTATTTTTTTCTGTAAAGAAATATTTGCAACCCAATGGAGATAGGTATTGACGTTGTGTATCAAAAGATTTCGGACACTACCACCTCTTCCAAAATTAGTATTTTGATTTATTAAATCTTCGGCAGATAGCGTATTGCAATACGACAGCAATACGTTTCGGGAGTCACGCACCATGGCATATTGTTCAAGTGTATATGTGAAAAGAAGATTCATGATACTGGATGTTGAAGTTACTACAATCTATTCCTTTGATCTGGTAAGCTAATGATCTTTTAACGTTGATACGTGCTTGCCAGGGATATTGATGTCAGCCGTAAATCCAGAAAGAAAGGAATTCATCAATTAGATTTTGCTGCGGGAAGTATTGAGACCTTAAAAATCATTGCAGAAATCAATGAAGGTGTCACCATCCTGCCCAGCCTGGCGATTAAAGGAATGACTGCCCGACAGAAAGAAAATATCCGTCCTTTTAAAGCTCCTGCCCCGGTACGGGAAATCGGATTAGTTACATATCGTCATTACGTCAAAGAAAAGTTGATCAGTGTGTTTGCGAAAGAAATCCTTGCGTGCAAACCTGAATCGATGAAGTCTTTCCGGAAAAAGGAGATCATTGGAATACATGAATCGTGAATCGAGAATACCAAGAAGTTTTCAAAATCGCATTTATTTGTATATTTTAGGGTATGCGTTTGTTATCTCATTCCCTCGCTTACATTGCCTGCATAGTTTTGATTACTTTTTCAGGCAGAACTAGTTCAGCGCAAGCTTTCGATTTCCTTTTCCACGGAGGCTTTAGTAGTGAAGTCCAGGACGCTAAACAGATGAAAATGGTGATTGGCTGATTGCTGTTATATATGACAGTATTCCTGGTTATTGGAGTAAGGATTCACTATCAGTAATTCAGTTAGATTCAACAGGAGCATATAAAGCCCAATATTTAATTGTTCTTCCATATACTTCCGAAAATATCACCTTTGAATGTCTCTTGTTGACAGCGGATAATGGGTTTATAGTTGGATATAGCTACAGGTTATGTGATGGGATTCCTGAGAAATTAAGTTTATTTCGATATGATTCTTTGGGTCAGCGTATGTGGGGTAAGCGAGACATGAATATTTACACACCGCAGGATATTATTATTAGTGATGAAGAATCCATCTTTGTTTTAGCTTCAGGAAAAGTAAATAGTGTTTCCATGTCCGATGGGAGTGTCAAGTGGACTGCAGCGTATACTTCCCAAATGTGGTCTACTGCCAAATTTGTATCATCTCAGGGTCATATCCTTTATGATGATTTTACTTCTGTGCATTACATGGAATTAATTTTAGAAAATGGTAATTACAGATATGACATCATTCATTCTTCTGATGATTTCATCTTGGGTTCTTTGGGAGATCTTCAAATTCTTGGAAATGATTTTTATAAAATCGCCTATAATGATCATGTCATTATAAAGTTTAGCAAATCACTCGTGCCACAAATAGTCATTCCGCTGGATCACGCACCCTATGATTTGGCAGTTTCAGAAGACGGAATAGCAGTTCTTGAATGGATAGGTTTTCCCGTTCACCGGCTTAGATTTTTTGATCTGGAGGGTAACTACATTTCTTCCGATACATCATTTATACCCGATACCTACGCAAGGCATATGACAATGGCATCCGAAGGAATCGCTGTTTTTGGAAGAACGCATTCTGGCATTTCCACTACAGGAGGTAAGGATAGATATCAGGGGTGGCTAAAATATGATCAGGTTGATCAGGTTCTTACGTTAAAAGATTCTTCACAGATATCGATTATGGAAGTTCGTCAGAATTCAGGAATGCAATTTATTTCGCATGACTATCTGGGACCAATTATGAAAGGTGGCAATTTTGATGTACAGATCTTTAATCCCGGAGTAGATACCGTTTATTCTTTTTCTGTCAATACTGAAACAGATGGTGAAACCCATTCTATTTGTGGTTATAATAATTCACAGAGTGTTTTTTATGACCATACTCCAGTTCCTCCCACAGAAGCCATCTGGGTTTTCTTTGGTGATATCAAAGCTTCACGAATAGAAGAATATCCGGCAGAATTTTGCTTCTGGACATCTGGCCCAAATCAAAAGCCTGACATCTTTCCGGAGGATGATCGTTTTTGTGCTGGTTACAGGGTGAGCACTGAAGAAAGTTCTGCGCATGATGACAACTCGTCACACGTAAGCTTATATCTAAATCCTGCAAATGATATCATCCACATTCGGAAGGAACTCACGATTCCTATTCATAAAATTGTAGTTTATGACATGTATGGACATAACATGAGTTCCATACAAGCCTCGGACATACAATCAATTGATGTTTCACTATGGCCAGCGGGTATGTATTACCTGATCATTTCCATGGGAGAAATCGAGCTAAGCCGAAGATTGATTGTGATAGAATAAAGTAATCGGAGGGTTATCCATTTTCAATTAGGTACAAAGCGACCAACTCATGCCTGGAAAGTGTTTCACCCAATCCGTTGTATTTAATTTTTGCAGATTTAAATAATTCTTCAAAATTGTGATCCCTTTTTTCTGTCATGCCGAGCATAATAGGATGAATGTAATGGGATTTGCAAACCGCCATCGTATTTCCAAGCTTTTCTGCCACACGTTTGACCAACGCTGTGAGCATTTTTCGTTTGGGATTGAATACAAGTTCTGCAAGGGATTCCGGAAATAATTCGATGGCCCAAACGGTGCCGCCCCATGTCCTGAAATCTTTCGCTGTATAATCACCACCTGATATTTCCTGCAGATATGAATTGACATCCTGAGAGAATACCGGATGCCGATTTCCTTCTTCGTCCAGGTACTGAAATACTTCCTGACCCGGAATTTCGCTGCACTCAAGTATGAGCCGGGTAAGTTTCTTCCCCCGAATCGGCATTTTATGAAAGAGATTACTCTTGCCTTTAAACTCAAAAGTGACTTCCCCGTTCTTCACCTTCAGATGTTTTCTGCGAAGCGTTGTAAGTCCGTACGTACCATTTTCCTGTTCGTACATTTTGTTACCTATCCGAATACCACTTTGATCAAGGATGCTGATGATCAGGGAGACTACTTTTTCACGCGGCCAACCGGGTTTGCGTAAATCAAGTTGAATCCGTTTACGAAGGTCCGGTAGCACCTTTGCAAAATTTGCCATTCGATCAAATTTATTGATGTGGCTTCGACGGCTCCATTCTTCGTGATAGAGATATTGTTTACGACCTCGTGCATCGATGCCTGTAGCCTGGAGGTGACCCTCCGGATTGGCACACACCCAAACCTGTTTCCAGGCCGGGGGTATGCGCAATGACAGTATACGAATGAGATCTTCTTTGCCTGTAACTTTTCTTCCTGTATCATCAAAATAGGCAAACCCCTTTCCAAAACCTTTACGCTGGAAACCGGAATCGTCTGCGGATACATGAATGAGTTTTGGCATACCTGGATATCTTAGCCAACATCAACCAGAAAATGTGTCAAAAAGTTGATGCATCATATAAGACTTGTATACAGGGTGCCGATGGCTATTATAGGATGATCTGAAATGCAACTAATTGTGCAACGTTTTTATTGAATTCTATACTAGGTATACCTTCATCAACAATCACATGTCCATCATAAACCTCTTGACGCTTCAGAAAAAATCGCTTGTCAGAATGATGTTAAACGTCCTGAATATGCACGTTATTGGAGTATTAGAGATCAGGGTATTTCATCTCGCATTCAGGATTTCAACCA
>JBBREG010000100.1:0-11648 GCA_038203125.1 Chitinophagales bacterium | reverse complement strand
CCCCCCTGGGGCGGAGCCCCCTGCGGCGGGGGGCGGGTGCGCTGCCCGCCCCGGTCCGGGCGCCGTGCGGGGGGGGGGGGGGGGCCCGGGCGTGGCGCAATTCTGGATATTTATGTATATAGATATTTTTAATGTGTTAATATTTGGATATCATTAATTTATAAATATTAATTCGACTCAAAAGCCCTATTTTTAATAAAATGTGAATATACTTACGTATTAGATTTTTATGTAATGTTTAACGTGTTGTGAACCTTTTATTTGACCTTATTATCAGGCTATTTTACCTGATTTATTACATTCCAAAAACCATCCATTTACATATGCTGAATTATATTAATGAATATTTATCTAGTAATCTGCCCACATTTTAAGAATCAGTATACATCCGCTGCCGCTGCGCCTCATACAACAAGATCCCCGCTGCCACAGACACATTCAACGAATCCATCTCCCCCGTCTGCGGAATAAATGCAATGTCATCCACGATCCGCAATAATTCAGGTGCCACTCCCTGCCCTTCCGATCCCATGATAATCGCAATCGGCTTATTAAAATCCACTTCATGGATAGGCGTCTTCCCTTTATCATCCGTAGCAATAACCGTAATCCCACTTTCCTTCAGAAACCTGACCGCCGTCAAAAGGTCCCGCACCCGGCACAGCGTCGTCCGAAGCAAAGCCCCCGATGACCTTTTCACAGCATCCCCATTAATCTGCGCTGATTCCCGTACCGGAAAAATAACAGCCTGTGCACCCAACACCTCCACGGATCGTGTCACAGCACCAAAATTGCCCACATCCGTCACCCGGTCCAACACCATTAACAATGGAATAACGCCCTGGCTAAAAAGATGCGGCACCAGATCCTCAAGTGCTGTATACTCCACCTGCGCCCGGAAGGCAGCAACCCCCTGATGATTGGTTCCAAATTTATCCAACTTTTCCTTTGGTACCTTTTGTACAGGTATTTCAAGCTTTTTACACTTTTCAATCACATCTGTAAATGCCGACAACCTGTCGATCAGTACCTTGTCAATCGACTGTCCTGAGTCGATCGCCTCCATCACGGTATGCTTACCAATGATCACCCAACTCCCTTTTTTTGTCATATAGCCTACCAATATAGGCAAGAATGCCCCTCCGGCATAAAAGAGTAGCCGGGATTGATTATTTTTCTGCCTCCAATTACTATAAATCAGATTATGAAAAAATTACTATTGTCACAGGCAGTGACCCTCCTGTCTTTTATTTTCCTTACCCAGTCCTTTGCACAATCCATTTCTCCTACCCAGCAGGCTTATGATTACCTGCTGACACGTTATGGCCTGGATGCACAAGCGATCGGTGAACTCAGGATAAAGGACCAATACAAAACTGACCATAATGGTGTCGAGCATCTACACTTTGTCCAGGTCGTAAAAGGATTTGAAGTATTTGGTTCCCATTTTAACCTGGCACTTCAACCGAATGGCAATGTATCTGCTTCAGGTCATTCGTTGAAAATCCTCGGTGATGTTACTTCTAATAGCAGTCAACCCTCTGTAGAAGCACCCACAGCAATAGGTATCGTAGCCAACAGCCTCGGATCCGCTTCGAGATCTGTTCCTTCTATGATCCGCACACTTCCTTCCGGTGTACCGGTATATTCAAAAGCAGATATTTCGCACCAGGACATTCCTGCACAATTAGGATACCTGATGACAGCAGATGGTCAGTTAACGCTTGCATGGAAACTGCATATTGAATCCACTAAAAATGGACAACTATATCAATCCTTTGTCAATGCAATGGATGGTAAGCTCATCGCAAATGATCAGCTCACGTTGCATTGTTCTTTTGATCAAGGTTATTTGCAACCTGCTGAATCATGTGATCATGCTGCCGCTCCGTACGTGCAGGCTCCACCTCCTGTCACTCAGGCTCCACCTCCTGTCAATGCAGTGGGCACCTACAGAGTACTCCCCGTTGGCGTCGAAAGTCCGAATCATGGTGCTTTCGAATTAATCACAGGCACCGAGGATGTTATTGCATCACCATTTGGATGGCATGACACAAATGGTGCTGCAGGAAATGAATACACATATACACGTGGGAATAATATTCATGCATTCCTGGATCGCAACTGGGATTATGTAGCAGATGGCAATCTTGACGGAGGCGCTTCACTTATTTTTGATTTTCCATATGATCCGGATACAGAACCTTCCGCCAATCAGAATGTCGCACTGACCAATTTATTCTACTGGAATAATATCATGCATGACTTCACTTTTCGCTATGGATTTAATGAAGTGGCCGGAAACTTCCAGGAGAAAAATTATGGAGGCCAGGGAGGAAGTGAAGATTATGTAGAAGCACATTCCCAATTTGGAGATATGGATGTTGATATGTGCGGCCAGCAAGCGAATGGAGGTACCGCTTGTCTGAACAATGCGGACTTCTCAACTCCTGTAGATGGATTCAATGGTCGTATGCGCATGTTTACCTGGAATGCAAATAATAGCAGCAAATTCCTGGATGTATTGGAACCAGTTGAATTGTCTGGAAAAATCCTGACCGGAACAGCTGAATTTGGTGCGGATATAACTTCCACAGCGATTACTGGCTTTGTTGTGGTTGCTGATGATTTTACCAGTAATGGTTCTCATGCATGTAATTCACTTGAAGATCAGCCTGATCTGGATGGTAAAATTGTGATCATCGACAGGGGCCTGTGCGACTTTAGTGAAAAAGCATACAATGCTGAGCTGGGGGGCGCGATTGGTGTCATCATATGCAACTTTGAAGAAAATACAATAGGTATGGCCGCTGGTAGCAATTCTGAGCTTGTTACCATTCCAACCGTTTTGATAGCTCGTTCAGATTGTGAACGTATCCGTATTGCTGCTGCCGATGGTTTAAAAGTTTCTTTGGTGGCACCAGAAGCTGAAGGAGGTCCTGAGCGCAGAGATGGTTCACTCGATAATGGTGTTATCGCACATGAATATGGTCATGGTATTTCCAACAGGCTGACAGGCGGACCCAGTAATACAAGTTGCCTTTCACCGGGTGCTCAAACAGGAGATGCTGAAGAATCACATGGTATGGGTGAAGGATGGAGTGACTTTTTTGGTCTCGTGACATCGGTTCAATCAGGTGATACTGGTGAAAACCGTCGTGGCATCGGAACATTTGCCAGTAAAGAAGAAACTGATGGAGGTGGCATTCGTTCCTATCCGTACAGTACTGACATGAATGAAAATCCGCACACGTTTGACGACATTCTTTTTGAAAGTATACCGCATGGTGTAGGTTCTGTATGGGCGGCGATGTTGTGGGATTTATATTGGGGATTTGTCGATGCTTATGGTTATGATGATGACCTCTTTAGCGGTACGGGTGGAAATAATATTGCCATCCAGCTTGTCATGGATGGTTTGAAAATACAAACCTGTAATCCCGGATTTATCAATGGACGTGATGCCATCCTGCAGGCAGACCAGATCAATAACAATGGTGTCAATGAATGCCTTATCTGGGGTGTTTTTGCCCGCAGAGGTCTTGGGTTTAATGCGGACGGAGGTGATAAAAACAGTCGTGCCGATGGCATCGAAGGATTTGAATCCATGCCGTCGTGCGTAAAGGAATTAAAACTTACAAAATCCATGACACCGGAGATCAAAGCAGGTGATCAGATCGTTGTGACACTCACTGCCACTAATTTTACGGATGGAACACTGACCAATGTGAGTGTTGAAGATTTAATCCCGGACGGCACAACATATGCAGATGGCTCAGCATCCATAACGCCTGTTATTGGCAATAGTCTTGTCTGGACTCTAGATCCACTTGAACCTGGTGAAGAGATAAACATTACTTACCTGCTGAATACAAGTGCAGCTAATAATTCAACACGCATTTTCTACGATGATATTGAAGGCGACCCCATCGCACGCTGGGATATCTTATATGATGACTCAAAGACAATCTCTAATTTCTGGCAACCTCAGGATGTTCGATTCCGCAGCGGGACACAGTCATGGGTAGTAGAGGATATTCCGACCGAGTCCGAACATTACCTTCAGAATTTTGATACGTACCAGGTTACCGGTGATTATCCTGTCTATCGTTTTTATCATTATTATGATACACAGACCGGAGCGGATGGTGGATTTCTTGAAATCTCTACGAATGATGGAAACTCCTGGGAATCCCTCGAAGATCAAATGTTCCGGAATGCATATCCAAGACGTTTACAATACACAACCTTTGCTATTCCCAACCTTCGTGCATTCTCCGGGCTTAGCTCTCCTACGTTTGAATTCACACCAGTCTATATAGATCTCCGCGACTTTATCGGTGAGAGTGTAAAAATCCGGTACCGTTTTGGAACTGACGCAGCAGGTTTTAAAGAAGGTTGGTATGTAGATGATGTGGAGATCATGGATGCAGTGATCTATAACACATCTGCATGTATTGTATCTGACCAGACAGGGACGCTTTGTGCAGAAGCACCTGAACGTGGGACGATCGTAGACTCTGAACTTACCATCGGCACGGAAGATCATCTGGATGCGACAGCTCTTCTAATTCGCCCTAATCCTGCGGGTGATTTTATACAAATCAGCCTTGATGCAAATCTTTCTGAAATTTCAACCATCACTGTGTTTGACCTGACTGGCCATCAACTCCACACTGGAAAATGGAACCTCACGAATGGCAGTAATCAACATCTCCTGGATCTGACCCGATTTACACCCGGCATGTATGTATTGCACATCCAGACTTCCGATGGAATATATGCTAAGAAATTTGTGAAAAATTAAACTTCAGGCTTCACGAAATAAAAAAAGGATCGCAAATTGCGATCCTTTTTTTATTTATGATTCTTCGGATTTCTTTTCATCTGTCTCCCATTCTTCCTTTTTATCTTTTTCAAAAACAGATGTCAATTTTTCAAAGCCTTCTTTCACATCCTTGCTAAAGTCATCGGTTTTCTCTTTTGCATTTTCGGTGAGATGATCAAGCTCTTCTTTCAGGTCATGTGCCTTTTCTTTTACTTCCTCACTGAAGTCTTTTATGACATGTTCAAGCTTTTCTGTCAAATCTGCGAAAAAGCTACTTTCATTTTTATCTCCTTCAGGCTCCGCTGTTCCTTCTGATTCATCTTTGGGAGCATCCTCTTTTTTAAACTTGTTTTTCACTTCTTCAAAGGTCTCCCTGACTTCTTCTTTTGCCTCTTTAAAAGCATCACCCGATTCTTCTTTCAGCTCCGTAATCGCATCTCCAATTTTATCAGCTACAACTGACGCTATTGCCCCTATACTATCCCCCACGTCCTGCAGGGATTCACCTAACGTATCACCAATAGCGCCCAGAATAGATTCTTTCCCTTTGCCTTTTGCTTTCCGAAGTTTTTCTTCAGCAATTGCTTCCGCAGCTTTTTCCAATGCTTCCGCATCCTGATTATCTGCCGTGGCATGAATATTTTCAGCAATTTTTTGCTTTACATTTTCTTTTGCTTCTTTCAATTCTTCTTTCAGCGTCTGTTGTTTTTTCTGGTCTTCCATAAATTTTTTCTCTCTGCGGATACGCTCATCCAGTTCTGTTTTAGTTTTTTGCATCTCCGCCAGTTTTTCATTTTTGGAATTGATACGTTCGTCGATCATCTTCAGCTTGGCCATACGGATCTGGGCTTCGAGCTGACCTTCGGTATTCGCGATACGATCATCCTGGAAACTTTTATCCTTGTCATCCCGCTTAATGGATTTCTCCATTTTATCAATCGCTGATAATAAACCTTCATACCGGCGGTTAAGGCGATCCAGCGCTGAGGTATCCTTGGCACCCTTATCACCAAACTTTTTTTCCTTCACCTGCTTAAATGCAACATCAATCCGCTTCCATATTTTAGATCGGTCATTGCGTGACAATTCCGCATCTTTAAATTCCTGCTGGAGACGTTTCAGGTCGTTGAACAAGGGTTGTAAGCCCAGGCCACTCTTGATTTTATCTTCGACCTCATCCAGCTTCTGGTTAAACTTGTCGGCAATCTCACGCGACACACGATCCACTTCGGAATCCATGTCTTTCCGCATATTTTTTAATTGGGTGAAGATGTCATTGGTCATCTCGCGCAATTGCTGACCATGATCCCGCAGGAGGGTTTTATCAAAAATATTTTTCTGGATTTTTTCCCACGACTCTTTCATTTCCTCCCACAATTGATTTTTGTAGACCGTGGAGTTTTTGATCTTATCAATGATCTCGGTAAGCTCGGTATGAAACGATTGATACAGTTTATTGGACAGGACTACAAAATGCCATTCCGTCTGTGCACGCTGAATAATGTCCGATCTGTCCACTTTGAGTTCCACAGGAAGGATACTATCAGAGGCAGTGAGTGGTCGCACAATATGTCCATGACCTTCCGGGAAATGAACCTCATGCGATTCTCTCCATTCGTTGAGCATCAGATTATAAAACTCTTCTGAGGTGTTCTCAAAGGGAAATGTGAATATATCCACCACATTGTCTGCAGCACGTAAAGCAATAGCGATCAGGACTTTTTCGTCTTTCTCATTTGTGCCCCACATTACGATTCTCGTCTTCATACGTTTGTTTTTTTGGTACCGGTATCGTGTTATATTTCCTGGTGGTCTCACCCACCCGTTACTAAAATGATCTATGTCTCTAATATGTTCACCACAGTGAATATTGTTTCTCCAGGCCTACACGGCTAATGTACCCAGCAATTGTGGAAGCACGATTCCTTTTTCTACCAGATACTCTGCGATCTGGACGGCATTGGTGGCTGCACCTTTCCGGAGGTTGTCGGCAACGATAAATAAATTCCAGCAATTGGCACGGGATTCATCCTTGCGGATACGTCCGACCCATACGTCATCCTGACCTGCTGCCAGGATGGGCATAGGGTATTTATTTTCTGATGGCTGATCATAAAGCTTTACTCCGGGAGCATTTGCAAGGATTTCGCGAATGTTTTCGAGGGTCGCTTCTGATGAAAGTTCTATGTTGACGGATTCACTATGTCCAGCCACTACCGGGACCCGGACTGCTGTCGCTGTCACAGCCAGATCCGGAACCCCCATGATCTTGCGCGTTTCAAATACCAGCTTCATTTCCTCCTTGGTGTAATCATTGTCAAGGAAAATGTCACAATGGGGCAGGCAATTGGCAAAGATCTGATATGGATACACCTTTGGTGGCGTATCAGCATCTGCTACTTCCTCGTGATATTGATTGACTGCTTTCATGCCCGTACCACTTACCGCCTGGTAGGTAGAAACGATTATCCTGTTGATACCATACGCCTGGTGTATTGGATTCAGGGCCACGACCATTTGGATCGTGCTGCAATTTGGATTGGCAATAATCTTATTATTTTCAGTCAGGATATGTCCATTCACTTCCGGCACGACTAAGGCGATCCCTTCTGTCATCCGCCACGCGGAGGAATTGTCAATCACCGTGCAGCCCACTTCTGCAAACTTTGGTGCCCATTCTTTAGAAACAGAAGCACCTGCTGAAAACAATGCGATGTCCGGCTTCGCCGCCACAGCATCTGCCATCGAGATTACAGGGTATTCCACACCCCGGAAAGAGATCATTTTGCCGATAGAATTTTCGGAGGCAACAGGAATGAGTTCTGAAACAGGAAATCTTCGCTGGTCCAGTACTTTTAACATCATTTGTCCTACAAGACCTGTAGAACCGACAACGGCTACTTTCATTTATTGTTACAATTATTAGATCTTGTAAAGGTAGTCAGTCTGTTGTAAAGAAAAATAGGGCGTTTTCATTGTATTTTGTTCCCTTTCCTTTTTGTAAAGTACGAAACTTCATTTCCAATTTAGATTAATTTCGAATGATGAAATTTTGCTTCACCACATTCATTTTCTCCTTCCTTTTTTCTTCCCTGTGCATCGGCCAGTTTGCTGATGACTTTGAGGATGGCAACCTGGATGGCTGGGAGGGTAATGTGGATCATTTTATGATCAATTCTTCCGGCCAGTTACAGTTGAATGCACCCGTTGGTTCCGGAAATTCATGGATTCATACACCCGTCACTTTCGGTGACAGTATGAAATGGGAAATTTATATCCGCTTACTTTTCGCCCCTTCTACCAGTAATCAATTGAAGATCTACCTGGGTCTGACTTCGGCTGATATTGCCACTGCCTCAGGGTATTATCTCGAGATCGGTGCCACCGGAGACATGGATGCAATTGATCTGAAATACCTGAATGCCGGTGCGGGACAGATAATATCGTCGTCGCCACCGGGCATTGTCGGCACGGATCCAGTGGATATCAGACTTAGCGTAACCAGGAATGCAGTAGGTGAATGGCAGGTAATGCAAATCGGTATCCCTTTTCCTGAATTATTGATATCCGCAACCCATGACCTGCTCCCCTTGCCGGCCCTTTCCGTTTTTGGCCTTGATGCCAGATATACCGACACCCGGAGGGATAAATTTATTTTTGATGACATCCTGATCAGTCCGCTGGTAGCAGATCTACTAGCGCCCGTGTGGGATAATCTTGAAATTATTGATAATCAAAACATTCTGCTGACATTCAGTGAAGCTCTCGATCCGGCATCTGTCACACCAGGTCAATTTATTCTTCAACCCGGAAGCCTACAACCGGATCAGATTGATCTTCAAAACCACCAGGTAACACTACATTTTCCAAGCCCCTTTATCGATCAACAATCCTATATGCTAACTGTACAGGGGATTACTGATACCGGGGGGAATGTGATGGTGCCAACTACTAAAGAATTTGCTTTTATAGCGCCTCAAATCGCATCCGCATATGAAATCCTGATCACCGAGATCATGGCAGATCCAACGCCGGTAATCGGATTGCCGGATGCTGAATACATCGAGTTATTCAACAACAGCAACAAAACATTTGAACTGTCCGAATACATCCTCGTTGTCGGCACGGGTACGAGAGATCTTCCTGCTTACACGTTCGCTCCAGGTACATATATAATTATCACTGATGACGCCAATGAAGCCGCCTTATCCTCTTTTGGAAATGTGTTGGCACTAGGCAGTATGCCTGGTCTGACGAATAGTGGAACTACAATCCAAATCAAAATTGAGTCAGGAGAAATCATACATGATGTGGCCTATGATGTAGGCTGGTATCATGATCCGGTCAGGTCAGATGGCGGATGGTCATTAGAAATGATCAATCCAAAAAATGTATGCAGCACAATCGAAAACTGGGCCGCTTCAACAAATCTCACCGGTGGCACACCTGGCAGTGTGAATTCACAATGGTCCGTTGCAGATGATATTGCAGGTCCGGAGTTACTATCGTTTTTTACATCAGGTGCATCGATCATCCAATTACGTTTTAATGAAAAACTTGATGACATTCTGTCCACGGATATTGGCTTGTTTGCTTTTATCCCCGCGCTGTCAGTTTCTGATGTCATGTTACTTAATCCCACAACGATCCAAATCCAGTTGCAGGAAAACCTGGAAGAAGGTGTCATTTATACACTATTACCTCTGCAGGTTTTTGATTGTATTGGAAATGTATCTGCCTTAACAGATACACTGACATTTGGAATTACAGCTGTTGCAGAAGCAGGAGATTTATTAATCCATGAAATCCTTTTTAATCCGGGTACAGGAGGGAGTCGCTTTATTGAAATCATAAATGTCAGTAATAAATTTATTGACCTCAGTACGATTGCCATAGGGCGAATAACGGATGACCCAGTTATCTATCCAACGGAAGTTCAGGAAATTATAACGCCTGGTGAAATTGTTGCGTTCACTCCTGAGCGCGATGATATATTATCCAGGTATACGGTACCACAACCTCAAAAATTATTTGACGCATCCCTGCCGTCATGGGATGAGGACACAGATCATGTAGCCATTCTCGCGGGTGGTGTAGTCATTGATTCATTTACGTATTCCGCTGATTGGCATCATCCGGTCATCAGTGACCAGAATGGTGTGAGTCTGGAGCGAATTTCCACCAATGCACCTACATCTTCTTCATCCACCTGGCATAGTGCGAGTTCCCTGGCAGGATATGCCACACCTACCGGACCGAACTCGCAATCAACACCTTCCGCTTCATTTGAGGGGCCGTTCAGTCTTGTGAATAAAAATTTTTCACCCAATGATGATGGATTTAAAGACTTCCTTGGCATTCAATTTGAACTAGAAGGAGGAAATGATGTTGGGTCTGTATGGGTTTACGATCTGGAAGGAAGGGAAATATACCAGATCTTGTCCAATGAAAATCTGGGTACATCCGCTTTTATCCAATGGGACGGACGAAATGCTGAAGGGCTGTTGTCAGACATGGGCATTTATATCATCTTTATCCAGTTGTGGGATATAAACGGTAATGTCAGAGAGTTTCAGGAAACCTGTGCACTTGTAAAACGATAACAGATTGATTTCGAAGATTACTTCATCCACTACACATGATCCGTCGGTCAGCATTGATGTCCGGGGATTTCTGTTTTATGGATCGGCGGGACTGTTCGTGATCCTGACATTACTATGCATTTTCACTCCTTCGCCCATATTTTTTAAAACAGTAGCGGCCAATACATTATATGTGATGATGGGATTGTTTATCACAGGTTTTATGCTGTTTTTTTTAAAACAGGAACGTCTGATGCTGATCAGTCTTCTTTGTTGCTGCAGTCTTTGCCTTCATTTGAAAGCGTCATCTAATAAAGAAATGCGGCTGGCGCAAATGACCGAAAATCCGGCTATCCGCATATCGCATGTAAGTCTTGGAAATGCTGAAAATGATTATGATTCGGTCATCAATTACCTGCTGAGTATTGAGACAGATTTTGTCAGTTTCCAGGAGTTAACACCTGACTGGAATATGGAATTGACCAACAGGTTATCCCCTACGTTCCCGTATGTCCAGACGATGATGCGGATGGATCAATATGGTATGGGTTTCTTCTCGAAAGTGCCCATGGAAATACTGGATACAGTGTACTACGAAAATGTGCCGAACCTCGCTACCAAAATTACGCTTGGCGGTCTCCCCTGTAATATCATCAGTTGCCAGTTAATTCCTCCGGTAAATCAAAAAGCATTTATCTCCATTGAGAGACATTTTGCTTATTTGAATACCTACATGAAGGGGATGACAGGCAGCAGAATTGTGGTTGGCGATCTTCATCTTCCTCCCTGGGCATCTGAAGTCCAGCGGTTTAAAGAAACAAGCCAATTACTGGATAGTCGCCGTGATATTAATCCCAGAAATATCGATGGTTCCGTCAGTCTGCCCCGCATACCTGTGGAACATATCTTTTTCAGCGATGATTTCTCCTGCACATCGTTTACTGAGCTCGGTAACCATACCGTTGGACGTGTTGGTATTACAGGAACGTATCAGCTTATTCAGGGTCTTGCGGAAATAGCTGAATAGATACCGGTTATGGATGGTGGGATTAACCCCCAGCAGGTTAGATATTCTGTTTATCAAATTCTGTTGTCACGACGATTCCAAGCCCTGTATCCTACTTAGTACGAGGTTGTATGCTGCCTCTACTCCATTCTTTACTGGTAAGCCCTTGTATATACACGGTCGACACCTGCAATAGTATGGTGCTAGAGCTGTCTAATTTTTGTAAAAGTCT
>JBBREG010000099.1:0-11660 GCA_038203125.1 Chitinophagales bacterium | reverse complement strand
TTCACGTTCTCACGGTTCTCACGTTCTCACAGTTCTCACGGCTCTCACGTTCACACGAACGGTCGCGAAAAGACGCAAAGTTCGCAAAGAAAAAAAACGAACACAACGACTCCGCTTAGGTCAAGCGCTTCACGATTTACGCCTCACGATTCGCGACGATAAATCTCCTGATTCAATTCCTTAAAATTGATCTTACCTTTATTCCGTTTCAAATGCTCTAGGATGACGAGTCCACGATGAATCTTCAGGTCTGTGCTTTTCACCTGACTTACCGCATGGATCATAGTACGCTGCTTGCCGGGTGTCAATGCATGAAATACTGTATTGCCTTCGGGATCCTGGTCAAGGAGTTCCCTGAGTTCTTCCGGAAATGGCAATCCATATTCGCTTTCATCCTTTTCCAGACGCACAACGATTTTACTCCCTTCTTTTAATTTTAATTGATCTCTGTTTTTTTTATTCAGGTTAATGAAATACACGCCATCCCCGGCTGGCATGATTGCACATTGAAATGTCAGGGTACCATTTAAGGTAGCAACAACACGTTTGTCTCCCTGATCCAGATAATATATGGCTATACCTTTCGGAACTTTTACATGATATGACCATAGTTTGGTATTAAAGTTTTCCAGTTTGCCGGTGTATTCCATGTAATCAAATATACTGATCTTGCACGTGGTGTGTGGTGGTCAGGGGTCTTGTCATCGACCTTGTATATTCAATGTCAATGAATGGACACTTGACACAATATTTTTGAAGTCAGAATACGGAGGTCAGAATAAGGAATGGTGAATTTTTCATCGACCTTGTATATTCAATGTCAATGAATGGACACATGGCTCAGTTTTTTTTGAAGTCAGAATACGGAGGTCAGAATAAGGAATTTTGAAGTTTCATTGAAGTTGTATATTCAATGTCAATGAATGGACACATGACACAGTTTTTTTGAAGTCAGAATACGGAGGTAAGAATACGGAATGGTTAATTTTTCATGGACCTTGTATATTCAATGTCAATGAATGGACACTTGACACAGTTTTTTTTGAAGTCAGACCGAATACCGACCGACCACCGACGAACACTGAATACCTACTGAACACTGAATACCGAATACCGACCACCGAAAAGCAATACCCTCATGAAACAAATCTCCTGGCACGGCATCTACCCCGCAATAACATCAAAGTTCGCGCAGGATGGTGACCTCGATATAAATTCTTTTTTGGTATCGATCCGGGCACAAATCAAAGCTGGCGTCCATGGCATCATCATCGGAGGATCACTCGGAGAAAGCAGCACAATCACAAATGAAGAACGAATTGAACTCCTACATGCTGCACAAGGAATTGCTGGGGACATTCCGATTTTACTGAACATTGCGGAAGGATCCACACGTAATGCAATTCATCTTGCACAGCGGGCAGAATCATCAGGTGCGGACGGTTTGATGGTGCTGCCACCCATGATGTATAAACCAACAAATGATGAAGTCATTCAATTTTATAAAGACATTGCTTTAAATACTTCATTGCCAATCCTGGTGTATAATAATCCCGTAGATTATAGAATCGAAGTGACACCGGATATGTTCGAGGAATTGCTGATGCATGATAATATTCAGGCTGTGAAAGAAAGCACACGAGACCTTGCTAACATCACGAGACTCACCACCAGGTTCGATGACAGGCTTAAAATTCTTTCAGGCGTAGATACGATTGCGCTCGAATCATTAGTCATGGGTGCTCATGGTTGGGTGGCAGGTCTTGTAAATGCCTTTCCTGAAGAAACTGTTGCAATCTATCACCTTGCCAAATCAGGACGTATAGCAGAAGCTATTGAGATCTACCGGTGGTTTATGCCATTGCTTGAGCTGGACATCCATCCACAACTTGTCCAGAATATCAAGTTGGCTGAAGCCTTGACAGGCTTGGGCACAGAGTATGTTCGGTCCCCGAGACAAATGTTGTCTGGATTAGAAAGAAAACGTGTTATTCAAATTATTGAACACGCCATTGCAACCAGACCTTCTCTTTCTGCATTTAGGTTAGGGTAACCATAAGATCATGATCACAGAAAATGTAATTGGCTTTGAATTGTCATCTGAATCATCCAGGATAATTTATGCATTTGATCCCACTCAGAGTTCTTTTCTGCCGGAAGGATTTAGTGTAGCCACCGATGATGAAGTACAGCGTGCAATGGAAAAAGCTTTTCATGCCTGGCGCATCTTCAGGCACATGGAAGGAAGCCGAAGAGCCGAATTTTTGAATGCAATTGCTGACGGTATGGAAGCACTCGATGACGTACTGATCAATCGTGTTATGGCTGAAACAGCTTATCCCCAGGCACGTGTCCTTACTGAACGTCGAAGAACCGTTGCACAATTACGGATGTATGCTGAGATAGCATCTGGTGATGATTGGAAGGATATCACAATAGATCATGCCATCCCCGGCAGAATGCCGACCCCAAGGCCTGACCTCAGAAAAATTAACATGGCGATCGGACCCGTGGTTGTTTTTGCTGCCAGTAATTTTCCATTAGCATATTCTACGATCGGAGGTGATGCAACTTCTGCTTTAGCTGCCGGATGTCCGGTGATTGTTAAAGCACATGAATCACATCTGGGAACCAACGCGCTTGTGTCAGAAGTCATTCTGAATGCGGCCAAAGAAACCGGTATGCCGGATGGCGTATTTTCTTCATTAATTCCCAATGGTCACGACACAGGTAAAGCACTGGTCTTACATCCTTATACGGCTGCGGTTGGATTTACAGGTTCATTGACCGGTGGAAGAGCACTCTGGGATCTGGGTACGCAACGACCCAATCCAATTCCTGTTTTTGCAGAAATGGGAAGTGTCAATCCGGTTTTTCTCTTACCCGGTAAGGTGAGCAGCGATCTTGATTCACTAGCAGATACACTTGTCTCGTCTATCACTCTAACGGTCGGACAATTTTGTACGAACCCGGGAATTATCGTAGCCATAGATAATGAAGACACAACATTATTAATCCGTCAGATGGCACATAAGCTCCATGATATTCCTGCTGCCCCGATGTTGAATGAAAATATTGCAGAGAGTTATCATAAAGGTTTGGTCACTATGAAATCGAATATATATGTGTCGTTTATTTTCCAATCAGAAACACCATCTGATCACAAGGCATCTCCTGTACTCGCAACAGTCCGCAGTATAGATTTTCTAAAAAACAATCACCTGCACCACGAAGTATTTGGACCTTTTTCATTAATCGTTTTATGTAGCGATTTTATGGAAATGTTACAGGTCGCCAATTCTCTCGAAGGTCAACTCACCTCCACCATTCATTGCAATGAGAATGAATATAGTAATGCAAAGGAATTGACAAATATTTTAATTGAAAAAGCAGGTCGTATCATTTATAATGGAGTGCCCACCGGTGTTGAGGTTTGTGCGGCCATGACACATGGTGGCCCGTATCCTGCCAGCACGGATAGCCGCTTCACCGCAGTAGGCCATCATGCTATCCGGCGATGGCTTCGTCCGATCACGTTGCAGGACTGCCCCACAGAACTCCTTCCACCTGATGTGAGACCGTGACCTTTGACACCTAAAGCTCATCCATGCACAGCTCAGGGACCGGGTACCCTTTGGCACCTTTACGCTCATCCATGTGCAGTTCAGGGACTGGGCCGTAGGTGCGGCAAGTTTGTAGAAATACTGGCTGAATATTTAATTTTAAAAACGGAGGACATTCGGTATGATTTTTTTCGAAAGACCCGGCGTGTCGGAAAAGCAAAATTTCCAACGACTTGCTTTTAGTCGAATGTATGAGGTGGGATTGCGCAATATCTCTCATCTTGTACGATATGAAATATTTTATATTCCCCTGCACAACCTTCTTCATTATCCTTATGTCTTGCCAGGAGAAGATCGATCTCAATCATGAGAAATCACGTATCATAGAAATCCTTCAGAAAGAACGTACCAACCATTTCGAAAAAGATGCTGCAGGATTCACGGCTTTATTTGCTGATTCCATTATTTCAGTCAATAGGGGAGAAGTACGCAAAAACTCGCGGGCAGAGATGGCAGCACGGTTTGGTTCTTACTTCAGTAATGTTGAATTTGTGAAATGGGATGATACCGCAGCACCTATTATTGAGATCTCCAACGATGGTACGATGGCATATGCAATTGTGTAAAAACAAGTAGAGATAACATTCCCTGATTCGCTGGGTAACACAACCCATGAAACCACGCATTTTGCATGGATGGCAATATATCGCAAAATAAATGGTGTCTGGAAGGGGGTTGCAAATGCCTCGACCGATATGCCAAAATAGGAGTTGGCAGAAAGATTTTGAAAGGATTTGTATCTATGCACCATCAAAACAAATCCATACCCAAATATGAAATCAACCATACTAAAGGAATTAAATTTCGGAATTCTTCTTGTATTCTCCGGTTTTGCAACATCGTTGACAGCGCAGATGGACACCACAATGACAACGGCTTCTTCGCCTATAGAAACCGATCGTCCGGATCAGACGGAAACTGCCTCCCTTGTACCAAAAGGATATTTCCAATTGGAAAGTGGCTTTTCCATAGAAGACACCGAACCCGGATTTTTATACACACATCCATCTTCTCTACTGAAGTTTGGTGTTTCAGAAAATTTCGAATTACGCGTCATTGCAGAATACATTAATATTCAGCGCGAGCCGAATCCGAATGTGGATGGATTGTTGCCTGTGCGTGTGGGTTTGAAAACTAAATTGTTTGAACAGAATGGGATCATTCCCAAAGCTGCTTTGATCGCCCATATTTCATTGCCAGGAATAGCTTCTGAGCTATTTCGTGAGACATATTTTGCGCCCGATTTGCGTCTGGCATTTTTACATGCATTTGATCGTTTGTCTGTTTCGTATAATGTAGGCGCTGAATGGAATGGCGAAACACCTCGCCCTGATTTTATTTATTCTCTTGCTGTGGGTGCAAATATCGTGGGTGGCCTCGGCATTTATGTTGAAGGTTATGGCAGCGTACCTCAACAGCGTGAAGAGGACAACCGACTGCGGATGGATGCCGGATTAACATATCTCATCACCCATGATGTCATGGTCGACCTGTCTGGCGGCATTGGGCTGACTGATAATGCACCTGAGAAATATGTTGCGCTCGGGCTGTCATTCAGATTGAAACCATAGAGGCTTCCCTGCACATCATGCCAGTTCGAAATAATCTGATCCATCAATGTAAACATGGAAGATCATGCATATCGTCAGAGAAATATTCAGTCTCCATTTCGGACAGTACAAGGAGGCCAAAAAGTTACTTGATGAAGCATACAGTAAAGGCCTCCTCCCTGAAGCAAAATCCTCCCGTACCCTGATTGATTTGACAGGCGACTCCTACCGGCTCATCCCTGAAGAAGGCTATGACACCATATCCGAATATGAACATTCACGTACAGCCAGCATGATATTCCTGCATTTGGAATTAACAGCAGGTACCAGGTAAAACCTTATACGAATATTTACGCAGGCATCTCACAAGCGTATCGTCCCATTTTGTTTAAAGACATTATTCCTGGTGCTACATTAGAACGGGCAGATAAAGATCTTGAAGATGCATTCGGATATAATGCGGAGATCGGGATTAATGGTCGCGTCCAGGATTGGTTGAAATATGATGTAACATACTTTAGTATTCTGTATAAAAACAGATTGGGCAATCTGGTCCTGACAGAAAATATTAAGTACATCTACAAAACAATTATCGGTGACAGCCGCACGAATGGGATTGAATTATTTGCAGAAGTTAGTCCCGTGCTGACCAAGACAATGGCTACATCCATTTTTGCTTCTTCTTCCTGGATAAAAGGAACATACCAGGACGCAATAATTGCTGTGGGTGCGGAAAACAGGGATATTTCCGGAAATGAAGTAGAATCTATTCCCAAATGGATCTCCCGTAATGGACTTAATTGGAACTATAAAACATTCAAAGTATCACTTCTGGGCAGCTATGTAGCGCAATCTTTTTCTGATCCCACCAATGTTGAAATTCCTACATCCAATGGGGCCAGAGGCATTGTGCCATCATATCTGATCTTTGATTTGAATACCGTATTACGAATTTGATCTCATTTTATAGTTAAAGCAGGCCTCAATAATCTACTTGATAAACAGTACTTTACGAAGCGCCATTTATTTTATCCCGGACCCGGCGTATCGAGTTCTGACGGCCGCAGCCTGGCGGTATCAATAGGTGTAAAATTGTAAAATTTGAAAATAAATAATGATTTAATAATTGGTACTTTCTTAAAATTACTATATTTACATATCTGTATTTCTATACACACTATAGACATCCGGATCACCTCTCACGACTAATCGAAAATTGCATAATTCCCAGTCAATTGTTGGACATTTTTTGTTTAGCAATTGACTTTTTTTATTTCCCCACAAGCTTCCGTTTAGATATTTCAATAGTAGCAATAATTTATGAGGCGAATATTTGAATGTATTGATGCGCATACCTGTGGTAATCCCGTACGGCTCGTGAAGACCGGGGGGCCTGCACTCAAAGGGGATTCCATTTTAGAAAAACGAAATCACTTTTTACGCGAATATGACTGGATCCGGAAGGGCCTGATGTTTGAACCTCGCGGACATGATATGATGAGTGGTAGTATCTTATATGCACCGTCAAATCCCAATCATGATGCAGCTGTTTTATTTATTGAAACCAGTGGCTGTCTTCCCATGTGTGGACATGGTATGATCGGAACAGTAACGATCGCCATCGAAGAAAAAATTATTATTCCAAAAACACCGGGACATCTTATACTGGAAGTACCTGCCGGAATCATCCACGTAAAGTTTACTATGGAGCATGATAAAGTGAAAACAGTGCAGCTTACCAATGTCCCTTCATTTTTATATGCTTCTGATCTGATGGTCAATTGTCCAGAGTTGGGAAACATTACGCTGGATGTATCATACGGCGGAAATTTTTATGCTATCATCGATGCGCAGGAACATTATACAGGCTTGCAGGATTATGCACCGGATCAATTAATTGCATGGGGCAGGTCCATCCGTGATGACCTGAATCTTCGATACGTTTTTATTCACCCTGAGAATGCATCGATACATGGTTGTTCGCACATCTTATGGGGTGGTGATACAATGGCATCCACATCTACCGCAAGAAGCGCAGTGCTCTATGGCGAAAAAGCAATTGACCGCTCTCCTTGCGGCACTGGCACATCCGCGCGCATGGCACAATGGTATTCAAAAGGAAAATTGCAACCCGGCGAAGATTTTATACATGAGAGCATTATTGGCAGCACCTTTACGGGGCAGATTGCAGGTGAATCTCAGGTAGGATCGTATCCCGCGATCATCCCCACCATTGAAGGGTGGGCACGCATCACCGGGTATAACACGATAATTATTGATGACGAAGATGATCCGTATGCTTTTGGATTCCAGGTCGTATGAAAGAGGTGTGTATCATCGGTGGTGGCATCATCGGATTATGTAGTGCATATCAACTGCATGAAGCAGGAGTAGATGTAACAGTTATTGACCGCGGTGATTTTTCGTCGGGATGCTCCATGGGCAATGCAGGTATGATTGTGCCCAGTCATTTTATTCCATTGGCATCACCAGGCATGATGGCGAAAGGGATACAATGGATGTTTCAAAAGAAAAGTCCTTTTTACATTCGCCCCCGGCTCGATGCAGATCTCCTCAGATGGCTGTGGTTATTTGATCGTTCTGCCTCTCGTGAGCAAGTGACACATGCAGCTCCCGTATTACGTGACATGCACCAGGAAAGCAAAGACTTTTATCAGCAACTTCAGAATAGAGATGGATTTGATTTTTCGTATGAAAATAACGGCATCCTGATGCTTTATCAAACGGAAGAAACGGAACACGAAGAAGAAGAAGTGGCTGATACAGCTTATACGCTTGGCATTGACGCTAAAAAATTATCTCATAATCAATTACACCAATTAGAACGGGGTACTCCAATTGATGCGCGGGGTGGAATTCATTATCCGGGTGATGCACATTTGCATCCTGAAAAATTAATGCATCAGTTGGTCAGGTATCTGAAAAACAATGGTGTTGAATTTTTAGACCATCATCATGTGACCCAATTGAATGACAACGTGACATATGGTTGTGAGATCGTATTAGATTCAGGGGAATCAATACATGCTAAACAAGTCGTGGTGGCCTGCGGTAGCTGGTCTTCACAGTTGTTGAAGAAAAATAAATGGCGTCTGCCCCTGCAGGATGGAAAGGGATATTCCATGACATACGAAAATCTGCCAGCAAAACCTGTAATTCCTTCTATCCTCGTTGATGCAAGAGTAGCCATTACACCCATGGGTCAGCACCTTCGCATTTCCGGGACATTAGAGATTAGTGGGATGGATGATAAGATCCGGAAACCAAAGGTGGAAGCAATCCTTTCGTCAGTCCCTGAATATTATCCTGCTTTAAAACTTTCTTCTCCCGCACATGTCTGGTATGGATACAGACCTTGTTCACCGGATGGAATGCCCTACGTGGGGAGATGGAGCGATCGATCTTCCGTTTTGATTGCTACCGGACATGCCATGATGGGCCTGAGCCTTGCACCCGCAACAGGTAAAATGATTAGGGACATTGTATTAAAAAAGAATACAAAGCTATTGCCTCTCCTAAAGCCATCACGTTTTGCATGAAGCATAAAAAAGTTTTCTCATTCTTTGGTTTCTTATTCCTGATGACCATCCATTATGGTTTGTTTTCACAAGGAATTATTGCTTTGGATTCAATCGAACAGGATACTGTCCCTGGTTTTTCTATCACTGCAAAACCCATGATGATATATGCCTCAAAGTTGAGCAAGGCATTTCCTGTTTCTGGAATCAATTTAGAACAAATAAATAGGGCGGATGCACCGACCATTGAGCCGCTATTGAACAGGCTACCCGGTATCTGGATGCAGACCGGGGCATTAAACACAAATCGTATCAGCATCAGGGGAGTTGGTTACCAGGAACCTTTTGCAACAACCGGTATTAAAATTTACCTGGATGATATTCCGTTGACCAATGGTGCTGGTGAGTCAAGTATCGAAGATATTCATCCTTTTATCCTGTCTGATATTGAAGTATGGCGTGGACCTGCATCAGCAATCTGGGGCGCGGGGTTGGGAGGAATGATCCAGTTGAAGACCAGAATTCCGGATGGAAAGCGATGGCACACAAAAATTCAAGTTGGTTCTAATAACCGAATGGAATTTGATCAGGGCCTTTCTTTACTGTATGGGAAAAATAAACAATGGAGTACTACTTTATATTACCAGTATCTCCATGATGACGGATATCGTGAAAACAATGATTACAACAAACATTCTTTCACCTGGATGCAGCGATGGAATCCGAATAGCAAAATGGTCCTGACTACATTTTTCCATGGAATTGACCTTACAGCTTTTTTGCCGAGTTCTATTAATAAAACCATGTTTGATGAGACACCTGAGAAAGCTGCCCCGCAATGGATTGGTGTTCATGCTAATGAAGATTACAGAAAATGGATCACGGGGATTAATTTTTTATGGCTGCTAAAATCAAATATGTCCTATAAGGCCACTGTATTTGCAAATATTTTTCAATCAGATGAAGTCCGCCCCTTTAATATCCTTGAGGAGGGAAGTAAATCGTTGGGTACGAGACATCATTTTTCAATTGGATTTGCACCTTGGGGTCATCTCAACATCGGTATGGAATATTTCAGGGAACGCGCTGACTTCAGTACCTTCCAAACACTGGAAGGTGGAATTCCGGGCATAGGTCTCTCTACGCAGCATGAGATCAGGTCAAGTGTCAACGGTTTTATTCAAAGTGAATTTGATATCAATGACAAGTGTGTTGTATTTGCAGGCATTCATGTGAATAACACAAATCTGTCAGGTTACAGCCAGGAAGAAAATTTCCCCACGACATTCTTTCCCACCGTCGGATCGAATCTTTTGATTTCAAAAAACATTTCCATCTCAGCCTCCATTAGCAGAGGGTATTCAAATGTGGCTTTAAGCAACTTACTGAGTTCAACCGGATTGATTACACCGGGTATCCAACTCGAAAAGGGCTGGAGTGAGGAGGCGGCTATTACATTGGGCAATCCCGAACACCGATTTGTTCGCGTTGGAATTTATAATTTAAATATGAACAATTCCATTGTCACACGATACATGAGTGATGGCAGCTTCAATAAAATTAATGCAGGAAAAGTGTCAAACCGGGGTGCTGAAGCAGCATATAAATATTCTTTTGGCAATACGTTTTTGGATCTTCAGGGATCATATACGTTTCAACATAACCGGAATTTTGTTACGCAGGACCATCCCAGACTTCCCGGATATCCATCGCATCGGACGTTTCATGAGGTGACGTATACACGGAAGGATTGGAGAGGAAGTATATCGCATATTTCCGTTTCAAAAGTTTTTCTTAACGATCAACTAACTGATAATGGAAAAGGGTATCAGTTGCTGAATCTGAATCTTTCCTATGGGTTTGATGTAAAGGAAGACTGGAAATTTCGCGTCACTGGTACACTTCATAATATTTTTGATGCCATGTATTCATCTATGTACCAGGTCAATGCAGTTGCGCCGAATGGTGCATTACCACGATATTACTACCCGGGTAAGCCCAGATCATTTTATTTGGGTGTTACGATGGACTATAATTTTCTATAGGCTGATGGACGCCTTCTTATATCTTTGGTCGTTTATTCAAAAAAGATATCGACATGAAGTATAGTTTATGGATCTGTTTGGCTTTGACGGCGATGACCCTTATGAGTTGTGATAAAGAGGATCAACAGGCTACGGATGAAGCGCTGATACAGGGTTTTATCGCTGAGCACAATCTCGTCACGCAAACTACGGCATCCGGCCTGCATTACATTATCGACCTTCCGGGTTCTTCCCAGCATCCGACGATCAATGATGACATTACCTTTTCGTATGTGGGGTTTTTGCTCGATGGAGACATATTTGACCTTGGAGACAATGTTACTTATCCGTTAAGTGGTCTGATAGAAGGTTTTCAGGAAGGTATGCCCTTATTTGGGAAAGGTGGTGGTGGTAGACTTATCATTCCTTCTTATTTAGCTTATGGTGATGCACCTCAGCCAGGGATTCCAGGCAATTCAGTCATAGTTTTTGACGTATCGTTAATTGACTTTCAATAAGGCCCAGGTTAAGGTATCGTTAAGGTAGGGTGGTAGTCAGCCCTTCTGCTGCATCTTTACGTTATAATCGCAATGAAACATACCATGTCAGCAAAATTCTACCTGTTTTCCGTCCTGTTCACCATCATTGGTCTTGCGATTCCCAATGCAGGGCAGGCTCAGTTTAAGGACATCCTTAATAAAGCCAAAGCTACCGTCATGGGTTCTGATGACAGTGAAGTCGGTCTTGGCCTGAAACAGGCACTTGAGTATGGTGTCAATGAGGCTGTAGAAAAACTGTCGGCTGAGAAAGGTTATTATGAAAGTCCTTATAAGATCTTAATTCCGGAAGATGCACGGTACATTATTTCCAAAGTAAAAATGGTGCCCGGGTTTCAGGACGTTGAGCAACAACTTCTGGATAAGA
>JBBREG010000098.1:0-11748 GCA_038203125.1 Chitinophagales bacterium | reverse complement strand
CAATAGATGGGTCGAGCAATTTATACATATTCTGATCTGATTCCTTATCTAACGGCAATCCCTTTTCCTCTATCTCAAGCACATACTCAAAATATTTTTCATTGAATTCTGGGAAATTTTTACGTGCATCATTCACGAGCTGGCGAACCCAGTCTTCATGGCCATCATGTGGAAAATAACGGCTAAAGAGGACGAGCATCCGCAAATATTCAGGTTCAGTTTTGAATGCCGGATTATTGAGGAATTCTTTAAAATCCGGCAGCAAACTCATATTCACCTTTCCGGCACGGATACGGTATTGGATAAATTTCTCGAGGGCAGAAAATAATGTTTTCAGTTCACCTACTGTCTTTGGAAAATCAGCAGAATGATAATTGTGATTCATAAACTGCCTGTAATAATTTTCATAGGCTTGTTTACGTGCTGACAATGCGCGAAGCTTGTCGATGATCATGGACTCAAAAAATTGTCTCACTTTCTTATTCTCGACCTGGCCGATCAGATTGCCAACCCAGATTTCGCTGCTCAGCGCAAATCCAATCTGGCAGCTTTGTCCAATTTTGCTTTTGATCCATTCGAAGTTGGATGAATCAGCAATGGCCAGTAATACTTCTTTGAAATGATCCTGTGGGCGACGAAAATGATAATCACTGTCGATCTCTCCTCTCAATACACTAAAACCAAGGACCCTTGATAAATACAATCCTTCAAATTCAGAATGGAGCAATGCAGATTCTATTGTGGTGAGCTGGAGGGGATGATTTTCCGCAACCCGCTCATACAAGGACTCTATTTGGGGTTCAAACTCATCTCGCAGAGCCTGGTAACTGGCTTCTTCTTCATCATCGAGATAGGTTGCCAGTAGATCTGAACTCTGAACGACACCACGCAGGCTGTCTAATTCGATCTGATATTTCTGATCCAGTTTTTCCATTAAAAAGAGGTTTTAGATATCCGTTAATACATGTACACCTGGTAAGACACAATAGGCCTTACCAGGTGTACAAAATTTATTTTCCAACTTTTGCCATCCTTGCGGATGGGTTCAACCTTGCGGGTTGATTACTTATGCTTCTGATTCCGGTGCTTTTTCAGCACTGGTTTCGTCTGTTGTTTCTGCTACTGTTTCTTCAGTCGTTTCTGCTGGTACTTCTGCTACAGCTTCTTCAGTTGTTTCTGCTGACGCTTCTTCTGCTACATTTTCTTCAGTTGTTTCTGCTGGTGCTTCTGCTACAGGTTCTTCAGGAGTTTCTGCAACAGCTTCTACTGGAGTTTCGGCAGGAGTTTCAGCTACAGTCTCTGCCGGAGTTTCAGCAACAACTTCTGCATCATTTTCAGTTTCTGCTGCGGCGGCTTCTGCCAGGTCCACATTGAGCAATTCATCCTCAGTATCCTGAACAACTTCCTTTTTCTTAATTGTTCTCTTGGATCCGGAGATCTGAGCTGCTCTCTCCTTACGGTCATCGGCAGTCGCTTTTACGCGGGCCGCAATTTTAACTTCTTTCTCATCGATCCATGCTCTGAATTTCAGTTCGGCATCTTCAGGCGTCATGGCACCTTTAGCAACACCCCTTTGGAGGTGTTTGTAAAAAAGAACGCCTTTGAAGCGAAGGATGGCCCGGACAGTGTCCGTTGGCTGTGCTCCGTTCTGCATCCACTCATAAGCTTTCATACGATCGATATCGATGGTGGCAGGGCGGGTCATCGGGTTATAAACACCGATACGCTCGATAAAACTACCATCTCTCGGGGATCTCGCATCTGCTATAACTATGTGATACAGAGGAGATTGTTTGCGTCCATGACGCTGTAATCTGATTCTTACTGACATTTGTTAATGTTAAAATTTAATGGTTAAAATACCTTGCCGGACACGTCTACGAGTAGACCACCGGTTTTTAACGGGACGGCAAAGATAAGATATGTGGTTGATTGACCAAGGATTAGCCTCGATATTTCCCTAAAACTCTACCCTGAATTTCAGATTAATCCGCCTCGAACTCAAATAGTTAGGGATGGCATACTGGGATTTGAAGATGGTCTTGATCCACGTCCGGCTGGCTTCATTCCGCACCTGGAGGAGATTAAAGATTTCAAGACTGACCCAACTGTCACGGGTGGCTTTAAATATGCTCTTCGGCTTTTCAGCCTCCCATGCACGACTCCACAGCCGATACGAGAAGCCGATATCGACCCGATGATAGGGTTTGTACCGGTAAGTATTCCTGTAAATAATATTGTTGTCCTTAATGCCAAAAGGTAATCCCGTTCCGATCGATGTATTCAGGTGCACCCTGAAGTTTTCATTGTTGGGAAGGTAATCCTGAAAGAATACATTGAGGGTCATAAACTGATCTGTGGGGCGTGGTACATCTTTGACCTCTGTTGCTTCTTCCTCACCTATATTCCTGGTGAGATGTTGTACGCCATTGATGTGCTCACGTGCCCGAAGGAAAGATAAGTTGATCCATGATTCAGCCCCCGGCACTAACTCTCCGTTGATCCGCATGTCTATCCCTGTCAGGTAACCTGCGGTATTATTTTCACCAGCATATCGTATGCGCACGTTATCCACTTCATACGACACGAGGTCCCAAAGTGATTTGTAATATGCTTCGAGAATAAATTTGTATTTCTTTCCCTGTGTCCCTTCCGGGCCAAAGCCCGTGGAATAACCGGCAAGAATATGAAAGGATTTTTGTGACCGCAGTCCCTCATTGATCGTGCCATCCGGTCTGCGCAATTCTTTATAAAATGGTGGTTGCACATAAATACCGGAGGCCAGTTTGAATCCAACATCTTCTTTCGGAGAATAGGTAAACTGTACACGTGGGCTAAATACCAATTCATCATTAATATCCCAATAATGCCCACGCACTCCCGCAGTCAACCGCAATTCCCTTCCATTTCCATATTGACGTGTATACGTATCCTGGAGATACATTGTATATCTCATTGACTGCAGATCGCGATTCGAATTTAAAAAATACTGTAGCTTGAATCCTGACGGATCATACGGAAGCGAAAATCCCGCACTATCCAATCGCTCCCACTCATGAATTTTATCGGTGACATCTTCATACCCTATTTTCATTCCTGCCTGTACGAAATGTGCTTTCCCCGCACCTTGCTGCAATTCAATACCCCCTTTGATTTCTGCATTCAGAATATTGACCTGAAGGACATTGCGACTATATGCATGTTGAATGCCACTGCCCAATAAAGACACCTCTTCACCAGCGTCGGGATCATTAATACTGGTTTCGATCTGACTCAAACGATAATTACCAAGGATATCGAGATTTTCAAGCTCTAAACTTCGATAACCGGACATTAGAAATTTTAAGAACAATGGATTTTTTTCACGATCAGGCACGAATGAAAGTGAAACACCTGTCATACCATTTACAAACAGATCACTTTCCGCACCTTCAAATTCTGTTGATAATCGTAACGCAAAACTGATGAGTCCACTTGCTGTGTTACTGGATACAGGAATAAAATCATATTTATTCCGATTGAGATTGGCAAGTAATCCTATTTGCCAATCTGATGAAAGGTCATAGGTCGTGTAGACCTGGTAATCGGTAAATGAAGGACTGTATTCTCCTTTGACATCAAGTGAACCAAGTAAATATTGATTCGTCTTGTATCGGGCACCCAATAAGTACCGCCACTTTCTGTACGAATCTTTTCCAATGGATTTACTTCCTTCCAGATGGCCTGTTGCACCTAACAGACTAATCGAAAATGAACCTCGCAGGCTATCCGGCAATTTATATCGCACATCAAGTACGGATGACATCTTATCACCATACCTGGCTTCAAAACTACCGGATGAAAAACTCAAATCCCGAATGAGATCCAGATTGGGTAAGCTCAAACCTTCCTGGTTTCCTGTGCGTACCAGGAGTGGACGATAGATTTCAAAATCATTGACGTATACAAGATTTTCATCGTAGTTACCTCCGCGTACATTGTATTGTGATGTAAGTTCACCGCCTGTTCCACTACTTGCACCCAACGCGATATGAGGAAGGATGGATTCAAGATTACCTGTAGTACTCGGCAGCAATTTTAATGCTTCTACGTTTTCCCGGATCATGCCTGCATCTTCCATTCGTTCTGCAGTGATGACAACTTCTTTTCCGGTTGCGACAGAAGCGAGACTTACATCTAAACGATATTGCTTTCCGGGATCAATGGCAGGAATGTTTACCTGTGTTGGTTTATAGCCTGTTCTGCGCAATAAGAGTATGGTTGCGTTTTGTGCAGGCAATTTTATTTCAAATTCACCTTTGACGTTGGTCTGTGTTGACCGTGAAAATTCTTCGGCAATAATACTGACCAATTCAATGGGTTCATTCTCCTGTTGATCCCTGATGATGCCATACACCGTGACATCCTGGGACCAGAGATGGAATGAGATGACAGAAAATAGCAGGGTACAAAAATATTTCATCCTCATGCGAACGTCGATCAGGTGGGAATATTTTTGAATTGATCTTTTCCGATGGCCTTTAATGATGAAATGACGTGTAGTGGATTAGAAGCACCTAAAACAGCATTACCTGCCACCAGGACATTAGCACCTGCTTGTAATACCTTTTCAGCATTGTGCAATCCGATTCCTCCATCCACCTCGATATAAGGTGACAGATTACGTTCGTCCAGCATCTGTTTTAGCTGTGCCACTTTGGGTATTGCCTGGTATATAAATTTCTGTCCTCCGAACCCCGGATTAACGGACATGATCAGGACCAGATCCACATCTTCAAGGATGTCGGCTAAAAAAGTAACAGGCGTATGCGGATTAATCGCTACCCCTGCTTTCGCTCCACATTCCTTTATTTGATGGATCACACGATGAAGGTGCGTACATGCTTCATAATGCACTGTAATAATTTCAGCTCCTGCATGTCTAAACCGCTCAATATATCGCTCAGGTTTTTCAATCATCAGGTGAACATCCATAGGCTTGGTTGCCTTACGCTGGATAGCTTCCATGACCGGAAAACCGAAACTGATATTGGGAACAAACATACCGTCCATTATATCAATATGAAACCAGTCCGCTTCGCTGCTATTGATCAGTTCAACAGCTTCATAGATCGCACCAAAGTCCGCGGATAATATGGAAGGGGAAATTAAATGCTCGTTCCGGTTCATTTCAGGATGCCTGTTTGTATTATCTGGCAAAAGTAATCAATCCATTGGCTATTGTTTCAGCCTGAAAATCTTCTCTATGGAGGGGGCTTTGCTTCCTTTCACAACAACAAACGTTGATTTCTGTTATTTTGGCGTTCCAATCATGTCTCTGACACAGTACAGGCAAACAAGAGACTAACTATTTGAAAGCAAAAAATCAATGAATATAAATAACCGGGTTTCGTTAGTGGTTTTGGCTGCCGGTATGGGCAGCAGGTATGGGGGTTTAAAACAAATGGATGCTTTTGGGCCTAACGGTGAGACCATCATTGACTACAGTTTGTATGATGCCCACCGCGCCGGTTTTAATCATGTTGTCTTTATCATTCGTGATTTTTTTGCAGATAATTTTAAAGCAGCATTTGAACCCAAGATGAAGGGACGGATGACTACTGAGTATGTCTATCAGGAACTCACCAATATCCCAGGTTCATTTGATGCACCAGCGGAGCGAGACAGACCCTGGGGTACCGGACATGCAGTGTGGGTAGCGAGGCCAGTGATCGAAGGACCTTTTGCAGTTATCAATGCGGATGATTATTATGGTCCGGAATCATATCACACATTGTATAATTTTCTAACCACCCAACGTGACACTGAAGAATATGGTGTCGTAGGATATCGACTTGATAATACACTCTCTGAACATGGCACCGTAAATCGTGGTGTATGTTCTTCAGATGAGAATGGTTATCTCAAAGACATCGTGGAATGCAAACAAATCGGAAAAGATGAAAATGGTTTAATTTGTTATCCGGATGATGACGGCACTATTAAAACACTTTCAAAGGACGCTGCTGTATCCATGAATATGTGGGCATTTTATCCTTCCTATTTTGATTTTTTCGAACAGCATTTTGAAACGTTTCTGCATGAACATGGAAGTGAACTCAAATCTGAATATTACATTCCAACCATTGTAGATAATCTCATCAGGTCAGGTGAGCGTCAAACAAAAATTCTTCATTCGGATTCGGAATGGTTTGGGGTGACGTACCGGGAGGACAAAGAATTTGTAAGTCAGCGGCTTGATGAGCTGATTGAAAATAAAGTTTATCCGAAAGATCTGTGGGGATAATTATTCGATGATTCGGATCCGGGTAATTTTTCCTTCGGGTTTGAAATCACTTACTTTAAGTTTAGTTTGCTCCGATCTTGTAGCAGGTTTTCTGCCTGTGTAGTCATTAACATCCAGCAAGAATTGCACCTTCATCTTATCGGTTTCAGCTACATACATGCTGCTGACATAGGTATACCAAACCCGCATATCCGGAAAGGCGATACCAAATTCTTCAATAGTGGATCCGACACCTATTCCTTCTTTTGTTCTGTATTTCGGAGATAGCACCACGATCTCATTGATCTGGCTAAACTCCTGCTCGTCGGCCTTGAAATAACCAGGATTTAACCATAATAAATCTTCTCCATCATGGCTCACAATGGTGACAGCCTCCGTTGAGGGACCGCCGTTCGACTGACGGGGGTTTTTTTCCGACCGCACTTTGTATTTTTTTATGGAATTCTCAGGTATCGAGTATCCGAGTTTGAATGGACCGGCCTGGCTACCTTTAATCACAAAAGCAGAAGCCTCCAATTCCGCCTTAGGTGGTGTGGTAATAGTATCAACCGGAGTTTTATCATTAGAAGTATCATCAGAACCATCAGAAGATTTACAACTCAAAAAGAAGAGACCTGCGAGTACAATTGGAAATGATAACCTTAGCATCATACTGGTTGAATTAATGGTTTGCACTAAAATAGCACCAAGTGATGAAGAAACATCACTTCAAACTTCCTTGTTCACTATTCCATATTCTGAATTCTTTAGCTGCCTTCTTCTTTCCGGCGATTCATCTCATCGCGAATCTTGGCAGCTTTTTCATAATCCTCTTCACCAATTACCTTATCAAGCATAACATTGAGATCATCGAGAGAATATTCCGCATAGCCACGACGGCGGCGTTTTGGTTTTTCTTCTTTGACTTCTTCAGTTTCACCCGGCTGTGGGTCTTCAATCCGTACACCTGCTGCATCCAGAATAAAATCATACGTGAAAATCGGGCATCCATACCTGACTGCCATGGCAATGGCATCTGAGGTACGTGAGTCAATTTCAAATTCACGACCGTGCTGGATACACACGATTCGCGCATGGAAGACACCTTCCACCAGGTTGTTGATCAATATTTCGGATACTTCTATTTCGAAGGTATCGAGAACGTTTTTCAGAAGGTCATGTGTCAGGGGTCTGGAAGGGATCATTCCCTCCATGGCGACGGCAATCGCCTGTGCCTCAAAACCACCTATCACGATCGGTAATCGTCTGTTGCCATCTACCTCACCCATCACCACCGCGTAATTGCTGGATTGCGTGACGCTATGCGTGAGTGTGACAATGTATAATTCTATTTTTTCCACTTATCCTTCGTGTAGATGCGAAATATATTATAAAAATGCGGATTGGCCCTAAGTGTTCACGGATTAGAAATAAGGGTTTTCCACAAAAATCAATGGTGAGCACTTTTAAACTCGTTTATCGCCTTGGTCAACCTGGGCACTATATCAAATAAATCCCCTACGACACCATAATCAGCGGCCTTAAAGAACGGTGCCTCCGGATCTTTGTTGATGACCACGATAACTTTGGAACTATTCACCCCCGCCAGATGCTGTATAGCGCCCGAAATGCCAATAGCTATGTACAAATTTGGCCTGATCGCAATACCTGTCTGGCCAACGTGTTCATGATGTGGACGCCAACCACTATCAGCCACCGGCCTTGAACAAGCTGTAGTCGCACCCAGAGATGCGGCCAATTCTTCAACAATGCTCCAGTTACCCGGATCTTTCAAACCTCTTCCGGCGGAAACAACAATTTCGGCTTCCGGTAACGGGACAATACCTACTGATCGTTTGACATTAATCACTTTAGTCTTCGATTCCGGAATTGTGGGTTGAATTGTTGAGATACTCACATCAGAACCGGATGCCTGAGGCTTAATACTATTTCCCATCAGGGTGATTACAGCAACGGGCGAGTTGATTTTACATGACGCTGTAGCCTTGCCTGAGAAAACCGGACGTTTAAAAATCAATTTCCCATCTGTTACTGCTGGCAGCTGATTGACGCCCCTCACGGATCCGGCTTCGAGATTAACACTGATCCTCCCCAGAAGACTTTTCCCTGTTGAGCTATCCGCAAGAATAATAACGGTTGCATTATTTTCTTTAGCAAATGCAGAGATCACTTTTGCATACACCTGGCTGTCCAGATTGGTAAGAGCTGCGTTATCTGCATGCCACACCTTACCAGCACCGTACTGACCAAGCCTGCCGCCATCACTGCATGAACCGAGCACCAGTGCATGACATTCAGCACCAGTCATTTCCGCGACCTTCGCACCATAATACACAGCTTCAAGGGCTGATTTACGAACCTTGTTATCTAAAGTTTCTGCTACTACGAGTATCATAATTTTTTACTGTTCTGTTTGATCAGATCACTTTTGCCTCTTCATGTAATAAGCGCACAAGTTCATCCATGTTGGCAGGGTCAATCATTTTTACTGATTTTTTAGCTGCTGGTACATCAAAGTGTGTATACGCTACCAATGTTTTATTTTCTATGGATGGTATGACCTGAAGCGGTTTTGATTTAGAAGACATGATACCGCGCATATTTGGTATACGCTGCTCAGCTAATCCTTTGGCTGCACTTATAACATAAGGTCCTGTCACTTCAATTTCTTCCACACCACCTTCAATATCTCTTGTGACGAGCGGAAGATCACCAGTATACACCAACTTGCTTGCATGTGATATAAAGGGAAGATCCAATAAGGCTGCAATCATGGAACCCACGGAAGAACCATTGAAGTCAATCGTTTCTTTCCCTGTGAAGATCACATCATACGATTGTGATTTTGCATATTCAGCAATCTGATAGGCTACGGCATCGGCTGTTTTGGGATCGAAATCAATTCTGACAGCATCATCGGCTCCAATAGCTAATGCTTTCCTTATCGTTACATCATTAGCTGCAGGACCGGCATGGATCACTGTCACCGTTCCGCCTTTTTCTTCCCTGAGCTCGAGGGCCCTGACAAGGGCATACCATTCGTCATACGGATTCATGATGTAGTTGACACCTGTTGAGTCAAAGGTGGAACCTCCGTCTTTAAAGGCAATACGTGCCGTGGTTTCAGGGGTCTGGCTGATGGCCACTAATAACTTCATATCTCGGGCTTCTTTACGAACAATGCGGCAAAGGTATTTAAAATTGACTTCTTTCAAATCAAGGGGTTTATATCTGTAATGTATTGATTAACAGTATATTTGAACCTATGAGCCGATTGGCAGAATTAGAAACGCTCCTGGACCAGAATCCGGATGATCCCTTCATCATCTATGCCCTGGCCAGGGAATATGAACAAAACATGGCGACCATGCAGGCACTCCTTATGTATGAGCACCTTGTGACGGATCATCCGGTTTATGTTGCGACATATTATCATTATGCCAAATTGCTGTTCACTCTGGGAAATAAGAATGAAGCTTTACATCTGTTAGAAAAAGGAATTGAACAGGGAATGAATGCAAAGGATATGCATGCAGTGTCGGAGATGAAAGGGATGATGATGAGTTGGAAGGATGAGGAGGAATAAAAAATAAGGGGCAATTCGGATTTTTGATTTTGGATTTTGGATTTTGATCTTAGATACTTCGACCGGTCTCAGTACATATTAGTTATTGCCGCAAGAAATTGAAAATAAGTTTACGCCCAGAGTCAGGCATCCTGAATCATTTAATCTGGCTTTAAAACCCTACGAACACTTCCTGTCCAGGACCAACCAATTTTATGTTTGTATTCGTAAATTAGTTTGCGCCCAGAGTCTGGCATCCTGAATCATTCAATCTGGCATCAAAGTTTTAAAATCCCTGCAAACACTTCCTTTGCAGGACCAATCAACTTGACGTTAGTAAAATCGCGAATGCCATTACGTTCATATGTAACTGTCAGATCACCGCCTTTAGCTTTCACATTACACGTTCCTGAATAATCATCGTATCGAATTGCATTTGCGATGGCACTGGCGACTACACCTGTACCACATGCATACGTCTCATCTTCTACGCCGCGTTCGTACGTGCGGATGAAAATGCGTGATGGACTTATGGATTGAACGAAATTGACGTTGATCCCTTCCTTGATGTACATGTCGCTATTCCTCACAGCTCTACCTTTTTCAAATACATTGACAGACGCCACATCTTCTACAAATGACACGTAGTGCGGAGAACCGGTGTAGAGCGTGTACGAATGATTATCAAGAAATTTTACTTCTTTCACATCATTCATAGTGAGAATGATCAACCCATCAGGACCAATACTTCCGCTATGCATCCCGTCTGTACCCACGAATGAAAATTCACCATCACTGACGCCAAGTTTATTAGCAAATGAAACAAAACATCTTCCACCATTCCCACAGAATGTACTTTGGCGGCCATCCGAATTGTAATACCTCATAAAATATAATGAACCCTCCGCTGACTTTTGTAAGAGTATCAATCCATCACCCCCGATACCAAATCGACGATCGCATAATTGTTCAATTTTTTCCAGGCTGAGGAGTTTATCAATGTTTCCATCCCGGTCATCGATCAAGATAAAGTCATTGCCTGCGCCCTGGTACTTAAAAAATGGAATTGACATCATAACGGCCTTCACATTGGATAGAAACGGAAATGTAAAGCTATGGAATAGAAATTGGCATTATAATAGCTCTTTCATATTGGTGGTCATCCAAATGATTTACGGAAGGCTATTGCGTTAAAGTGCTCTTAAGACTGTTCCCCTGCGAACAAAGTTTGGAAGGTGAATTGAGTTTTCACCTATATTTAGATATCAACCCATAGAGATGAAAAAGTACCTGCCGTTTGTTATTACCGGGATCCTGAGTGCCAGTGCTGCCCTGGGTGTGTTTGTGATCATGGATAAGCCGGCCATTTTTATGGAAGATTACCAGGGACGTAAAGTGCTTACAAATTATTCACCTTTTGACTATACCCCAACTACCTATTTTCCTTCCGGCAGTCCTGATCTTGTCAAAGCAGCTAATACGTCAAAGCAAGCAGTCGTTTATATAGAAGCCCGGTCATCCTCTCCGGCCGGATATTTCCGCAGGAGTTACAGCGGGAGTACAGGTTCAGGTGTTATCATTTCTGCTAATGGGTACATCGCCACGAATCACCATGTCATCGAGGATGGTACCGAGATCATCGTACTGATGGATGATGGACACGAATACAAGGCAAAAAAAATAGGTTCTGATCCATACACTGATCTTGCATTACTTAAGATCGATGCTAAAGACCTTCCATACTTATCCTTTGGCAATAGTGATTCGCTGATGGTAGGTGAATGGGTCATGGCTGTAGGAAATCCCTTTCGCCTCTACTCTACAGTAACTGCGGGGATCGTAAGTGCCAAGTCACGGAATATAAACATCCTGGATGAAGCAGGTATCGAATCATTTA
>JBBREG010000097.1:0-11751 GCA_038203125.1 Chitinophagales bacterium | reverse complement strand
CTATAAATCATTAAAATTCAGGGTTTTACCTTAAATTTTATGAGATATACGAAGGCCACCAAGTATGATTTTCTTTTTTTTGCATGAATTAAGGGGTATATTTGTACACATAATAAGTGTAATCTTCAAAAAATCTTATTCATGAAAAATATAACGCTATCCATACCCGATGACCTGGTAACACAAGCTCGAGAGTATGCCACTAAACATGGGACTACATTGAATGCACTCATCAGGAAATTGCTGAAATCAACGGTACAGACCGGGCAACAAAATAAAGCTCATCATATCCTGAAGGAAATGGAGAAAATGAAATCACCAGTTAAACATATTGACTGGCGAAGGGAGGATCTCTATGAACGATAAGATATTTTTCGATACGAATGTCCTGGTGTACATGCAATCAGGATTTGATACTTCAAAAACGAATATCTGTCGGCAACTATTTGAAAGAAATGCTACAGATAATCTCATCGTTCTATCCACCCAAATCCTTCAGGAATTTTTTATCACGATGACACGTAAACTTGGTCATGATCCAATCACGGTAAAAGATATTATTATCCTGTTTGCAGAATTCGAAATTGTGACAAATACGCAACATTTGATTTTTCAGGCAATTGATATTTCTGTTTTACATAAACTCTCATTTTGGGACAGCCTTGTCGTGAGTGCAGCTGCAGCCGCGAATTGTAAAACAATTTACTCTGAAGATATGAATCACGGGCAGATGATCAGAGGAGTGGAAATTATAAATCCTTTTAAGGGATAGCATGTATATTTATCTCTACCTAAACATTGCCTTCAGTTCAAGCATATACGGCTCTCCGATACTTGTTATCCACACCCCTTTTCTGTGACGTTTTTGAGCGTTTTAGCATTATTGGTAACGAAGATCGGAGGTCAAAAAACTCGAAGACAGCAGACGTAGAAAGCTGATTATACAGCGGACGAAGCGCATATATAAAGTCTAATTAAATAATTGCTTGATCTCGAGTTTTAAGAAATCTTCAATCGGAATTCCATCCCTCCCGATCATCAGAATTTTATCCGGTTGAAATGTCTTTCGAAATGCCTCCATACCGGATGTTTTTTCTGATGCAGCACTTTTTACTTCGAGTCCGATCACAGAATTTTTATTGGAGATCACAAAATCAATTTCATCATTTCGATGTCTCCAGTACGTCAGATCGAAACGATGTTCCAGACTTTGATTGAGCAGACGAGCTCCGATGGCGGATTCTACCCAACGTCCCCAAAGTTTGGGTTCCTGTTTTATTTCATTCATGGATCTGGAATGAAGGGCTGACATCAGAGCGGTGTTGTGAACCTGAAATTTTGGACTTGATGCTCTTTGACGCAGGACATTCGGACTATATTTTTCAAGCCCTCCTAAAAGACCAGCCTGATCTAACAAGTGGAGGTAATGGGATAACGTAGTTGTATTTCCTGCATCCGGTAATTGGCCGATAATTTTATTCAACGAAAGAATTTGACCTGAATACTGACAACCTGTTTCAAATAGCCGACGCAACAATGACGGTTTATCAACGCGTGTCAACATCAGGATGTCCCGGGATACGCTTGTTTCTATCAAAGCATCTTTGACATAATTTTTCCACCTCGTCTCATCACGCATCAAAGATGCAGAGCCGGGGTATCCGCCAAACCAAATAAACTGATCTGATGTCACGCCAAATGCTTCCTGCATTTCTGATAAAGACCAGTGTGGGATATACATGGTTTCATACCGTCCCGCCAATGATTCGGTAAGGCCCTGCTGTAACAAAAGCCTTGAAGATCCGAGCAGAATTACTTTAATGGGTCTGAGATGTATTGTATCCAGATCCCATTCTTGTTTGATATATGCACTCCAGTTATCAATTTTCTGGATCTCATCCATTACCAGAATTACCTCAGTAGCTCCAGATGATACCAACATGGAACGAGCGGCTTCAAATTGAGCTGAAATCCAGGCTGTTGAGTTCGCTTCTGGAGTATCTGCAAGTGCAAAGTGGCTGGGATACGATGTTCTTGAAAGATATTGATGTACCAGTGTACTCTTCCCAACTTGCCTGGGACCATAAAGCACCTGGATGAACTTACGAGGTTCATTATCAAGGCGTTGGATGATTTTTTGAAGAAAAGACCTTTCCATTTTACAATAGTTGCATAATTATTAATGCAAATTACTCAATAATATGAGTAAAATTACTCAATATATTGAGTAATTTGTAAAAATGAAACCTACTTAAGGGATTACATAAAACTGGCATTAATGCTTTCCAATGCATCAGCATCGGGCACCAACTGATCTTCTTTCAATTCATTGAGCGGAACATCCACCGTATTCAAAATCCGGTGCACTTCAGGTTGATCTGCATTGACATACAATAGTCCCGTCAGCACTTCGCCTTTTTTATTGGCATTGTAGATCGCATTTTTTGCTGACAACCGATCTGCCGGATCCCAGCCACTGGCCAGTGAGCTCAATCGGATCACCGAACCATCGTGCATTTCGATCACCTTGGTTTCGCCCGGAGCCACTGATGCCGTGATCTCACTTTTCTCAGGGACATAATCCGCAATGGAAGTGGTCTCCATATGATCACGTACATAGGTATATGACTTGGTAGAGGTCGTTGTATTATTAAATGTCACACAAGGCGATAACACATCAATTAATGCAAACCCGTCATGACTAATACCCGCTTTGATCAGGGGGATCAACTGGTCTTTATCCCCTGAAAAACTTCGCGCGACAAATCCTGCGCCAAGCTCCAGTGCGAGACCTGCAAGATCGATCGAACTAAACATGGTGGCGACACCGGCTTTACCCATCGAACCCACATCTGCCGTTGCGGAATCCTGTCCTTTGGTGAGACCATAACAACCATTGTTCATCACCACATATAACATGTTGAGATTGCGACGCACGACATGGGCAAACTGTCCCATACCGATTGATGCAGTATCTCCATCACCACTGACCCCGATATACGTAAGTGATTTATTTGCCATCACAGCACCTGTAGCCACAGAGGGCATGCGGCCATGCACGGAATTAAATCCATGGCTATTGGACAAAAAGTACGTTGGTGTTTTGGAAGAACAACCGATCCCCGAAATTTTGGCAATCCGGTGTGGTGGTATAGATAATTCAAAACACGCTTGTATGATAGCTGCACTAATCGAATCATGACCACAACCTGCGCACAAGGTTGACATGGCACCTTCATAATCTTTCTGATGAAAGCCGAGTTCGTTAGTGGCAGCAGCCGGATGACGGAAAGCAGGACGTTTATAACTCATATCGTTTGTACGGAAGCAGATTGTGGTTGTGGAATATGATTATAGATTTGTCTCAGGATATTGGCTGCTGTAATCGGCATACCATCATAGTTGAGAACAGCTTTGAGACGCTGCGGATCGATCTCAAGTTCATTGATCAGAATACTACGCATCTGGCCATCACGATTTTGTTCGATGACAAAAACGACTTCATGATCAAAAATAAAATCAATAACGGATTGCGAAAATGGGGCAGCTTTTAAACGCATGGCATCCACCAGGATGTCTTCTTTGCGCATCGATGCCATGGCCTCCAATGCAGAATCAGTTGTGGTGCCAAAAAACAACAAGCCAATTTCTGCGGGTCGTGTGTCATTATAAAATTCAGGAGGCGGTACAAGCGTCTTTGCGGTATTCCATTTACGGATCAGCCGTTCCATGTTACGTGCATAGACGGCACCATCCTCAGTGTATTTCGCGTATTCATCGCGTGATGTGCCGCGTGTGAAGAAAGAACCTTTCGTCGGATGTGTGCCCGGAAGTGTTCGATAGGTAATGCCGTCATCATCAACATCCAGGTATCGACCGAAGCGTTCAACTCTATCGAGATCCTCTGCATTAAATACTTTACCCCGATCATATTTTCTCTCCGGATCCCATGTTAACGGTTCACTCACATGATCATTCATACCAAGATCAAGATCCGTCATGACCATGATCGGTGTTTGTAATCTTTCGGCCAGATCAAAAGCAGTAGCCGTCATTTCAAAACACTCAAAGGGAGTCGAAGGAAACAGTAATACATGTTTGGTATCACCATGCGAAGCATAGAATGCTGAAGTAATATCTGCCTGTTGTGTACGTGTTGGCATGCCCGTGGAAGGTCCTGCCCGTTGCACATCTATCAACACCGTAGGAATCTCAGCGAAATAGGCGAGACCTAAAAACTCATTCATCAATGATACACCCGGACCACTGGTGGCTGTAAATGCACGGGCACCATTCCAATTAGCACCGATGACAACACCAATGGCAGCCAATTCATCCTCTGCCTGGATGATGGCAAATTTATTTTTACCTGTAACCGGATCGACGCGAAGTTGTTTTGCATATTCTTCAAAACCATCCGCTACGGAAGTAGAAGGTGTGATTGGGTACCAGGCCATCACCGTAGCACCGCCATACACTGCACCAATAGCACATGATGTATTTCCATCAATCATGATCTTGCCTTTGGTTGCTTCCATCGGACTGGCATAAAAATGCAACGGACATTTCCAATTTTCTTTTGCATAATTAATCCCCAGATCTAATGCTTTGACATTACTCTCGACCACTTTTGCTTTGCCTGGAAACTGATCTTCCAGCAATCCGACGATTACATTTTTATCAATATTCAGCAGCGCACTTAGGGCACCTACATAAATGATATTTTTAAATAATTGCCGAAAGCGGGGATCCGTAAAGTTTTTGCTACTCAGTTCCATCAACGGGATCTCCAGATAATTCAGATCATCTCTTCGCTTTTCATTTGCCAGCGGCCATGTGCTGTCATACAGGAAGTATCCACCTTCGCGGGTGTTCTTCAGATCCTGATCCATACTCTGCGGATTGGTACATACCATCAGGTCAATGCCTTCTCTGCGACCGAGATATCCGTTTCCATTGACACGCACTTCATACCAGGTAGGTAATCCCTGGATGTTGGATGGAAATATATTCTTGGCTGACACCGGTACACCCATCCGGAAGATGGATTTGGCAAACATCGTATTCGCACTGGCTGATCCGGTTCCATTTACATTAGCAAACCGGACTACAAAATCATTTACACCCCCACCATTGAACATATATGCGAAGCTTTCGTGACATTATAAAGGTATTTTTTCATATCCCATGCGGAGGTTGGACACCGTTCTGCACAGAGTCCGCAATGAAGACACACATCTTCATCTTTGACCATCACCCGCTTGGTGGGTAATACGTCGGAGACATACAGGTCCTGCGTTTTATTTAATGCGGGCATGAGGAGCCGCATTCGCAGATCATCTTCTTCTCCATTCTCCGTAAACGTAATACAGGATGTTGGACAGACATCCACGCATGCATCGCATTCGATGCAACGGCTTTCTTCAAAGACTGTCTGCACATCACAGTTAAGACAACGTTGTGCTTCTTTAAATCCGGTGAGCCCGTCAAAACCAAGCTCTACTTCAATCATTCGATTTTGCAGCGTGATCTCTTTATTGGCATGCGGTACTTTATAGCGCGGATCATCCACTACATAATTATCGTAACTCCATTCATGGATCCCCATTTTCAGACTAAAAAGATTCGTCATGGGATCCGGACGATCAGTGATATCTGTACGATTGCAAAACAGATCTATTGAAATCGCCGCCTGATGGCCATGTGCAACTGCCGTAATTACATTTTGAGGACCGAATGCAGAATCTCCTCCAAAAAATACTCTTGGATTAGAAGACTGAAAAGTCAGTTTATCAACAACCGGCATTTCCCAATCGCCAAACTGAATACCGAGGTCACGTTCGATCCATGGAAATGCATTGTCCTGTCCGATGGCCATCAGTACATCATCTGCTTCGATAAATACATCGGGTTCGTTCATCGATACCAGGCTGCGTTTGCCCTTATCGTCATAGACGGCCTGTACTTTTTCAAATAGCATGCCTTTCATCACCCCATTTTCGGTGACGAAAGCTTTTGGATTATGGCAATTTAAAATTGGTATGTCTTCATGTTGCGCATCTTCAATTTCCCATGCGGAGGCTTTCATATCTTCGAATGGGCTACGCACGACGACTTTTACTTCTGTGCCCCCGAGGCGACGTGAGGTGCGACAACAATCCATGGCAGTATTACCACCACCACCAACGATTACTTTTTTACCGATTTTCTCAATATGGCCAAAAGCTACACTGGCGAGCCAATCGATACCGATATGAACATGATCTTTTGCATCCCATCGTCCATGCAATTTTGGTAAATCTTTTCCGCGAGGCGCACCTGTACCTACGAAGACAGCATCATAGTCCTGGTCCAGGATTTCTTTCATACTGGACACATACTGATTGAAATGCGTGAGGACACCCATATCCAGAATGTAATTAACCTCTTCGTTCAGGACTTCTTCTGGTAGGCGAAAAGAAGGGATCTGGCTGCGCATAAATCCTCCGCCGGCTTTTTGTTCGTCGTAGAGGTGGATTTCATACCCGAGTGGTATAAGGTCACGGGCTGCTGTTAAGGAGGCCGGACCAGCGCCGATCATGGCTATTTTTTTTCCATTCGGGGCAAATGGTCCCTGTGGCATTCGATCACTGAGGTCACCTTTATTATCAGCACAGACCCTTTTCAGGCGGCAGATTGCCACAGGTTTTTCCTCAACCCGCCCGCGGCGGCATGCTGGTTCACAAGGGCGGTCACAGGTTCTGCCCAGGACGCCGGGGAAGACATTGGATTCCCAATTGACCATATAGGCATCGTCATATCGTCCCAGCGCGATAAGACGTATATATTCCGGCACCGGGGTATGAGCTGGACAGGCATACTGACAGTCCACAACCTTATGGAAATACTCGGGATTTGAAAGATCTGTAGGCTTCAAATGTTAATGTGTTTTCTGATTGCTCTTGAAAAGCGGTGAAAAAATACATGTTCCTAGAGGACTGTTCCCTTTTTTCGAAAAAAAACCCTGACCTAATAGCAGCTCATTCAGTGCTCAAGATCAATTTCACGATTGATTTTTTACATCACCCAACATTTCTAAGCGTTCTCTGATATCCGAAAGCACATAGCCTTTTGCAAAAAATTATCTTTGCGCATAGATTTTCATCAGAGGCAAAGAATTTGCTGTGCTCCTATCGTTCCAGTTCTTTAGCTAAATCAAAATGGTATGCACCTTTCATCTCAGATCCGATATCTTCCTATAACGCTAATCCTCCTGGCAACTGCATACATAAGCGGATGCAAATCTGATCGCCGTCAGGTAGTTGAAACAGTGACGGCAGAGCCATCCGGAAAAGACAACCTGGCATATCGATGGGCCGAGGTCACCCTCACCGCCACTGCCAACAATACCGAACAATTCAGGCCCAGACCTACCATTACATCGCGGTACCTGGCATTAATTTATGTCTCCATGTTCGACGCATGGTCGAGATATGATTCGGCGGCATCTGCTGTATATCTGGCGAATGTCGATAAGAGACCTTCAGAGGAGAGGTCGTTGAAGAATAAAGAGACTGCGATCAGCTATGCGGCTTACAGGGCATTGCGTGAGTATTACTATACAGATACACTGTTGTTCCGCAAGTTCATGACAGACCTGGGGTACGATCCGGATAATACCTCTATAGATCCTGCCACTCCGGAAGGCATCGGTAACCTGGCTGCCAAAACGGTCATTGAAGCGCGCCGGGATGATGGTTCTAACCAATATGGTGCTGTTGAAGGATCCGGTGGTAAGTCGTATCATGATTATACTGCTTATAAGTGTGTCAATACAGTGGAAGCGTGCAAGGATATCAATCGCTGGCAACCCAAATATTTTGCTGACGGGAAGGGAGGCAGGTTTGTTCCTGAATGCCTCACCCCGCATTGGGGTCATGTCGATCCCATAGCGATTGACTCTGCCAACCAATTCAGGCCGGGTCCACCACCGATAGTGGGTTCTGAAGAATTGAAAAAAGAAGTGCAGGACGTTGTTGACATGCAGATTAATTTGACAGATGAGCAGAAAGCGTTGGTGGAATTTATGCGTGACGGTCCAAAGTCAGTGCAGCAAGCGGGTCACTGGCTGAAGTTTGCACTTGATGTATCGAGACGTGATCAGCATACGCTGGATCAGGATGTGAAGATGTTTATGTTGGTGGAAGTGACTGCGATGGATGCATTCATTGCCTGCTGGGAATCGAAGATGTATTATGATTATGCGCGGCCGTTTGCGCTGGTGCATCATCAGTTTAAGGATCAGATGATCAAAGGTTGGGGAGGTCCGGATAAGGGTGTAGTGGATCTGAAGGGACAGGACTGGAGGCCGTATTCTCCGGAGACTTTTGTGTGTCCGCCATTTCCGGCATATGTGTCCGGGCATAGTACGGTGAGTGGTGGTTGTGCGGAAGTATTGAAATTATTTACGGGCAATGATCATTTTGGTGAAGAAGTAAAACTCGTGCCGGGGATCATGACAGAGACGACTCTATTTGGGGATACGGTTAGGCTGGAGTTTCCTACGTTTACAAAAACGGCTGATATGGCCGGACTATCGAGAGTATTGGGCGGCTATCACATTCAGGCTGACAATATTGAAGGATTGGCGCTGGGAAGGAAGGTGGGGAATAGGGTGTGGGAGTGGTATAATGAGCATGTCGATGGGGTATCTACAGAGTAATTGATTCTTTGATACTGGGTTTTTCCAGTGTAATAATGTTTGGATATTTAAAAGTTTAGAAGGTTTAGTGGTCTCGGCAAATCTACTAAACAAATAATACACATTAAATGAGATCTATCAAATTGCCAGTCAGTATATTTTTACTTCTTTTGACTAGTACTTTGTCAAGTCAGAACGAAGGACTTAAGTGGGTAATTGGTTATTCAAATTCTGACAATCCGGATTATAGTATAATGCATTTAGATTTTAGTGGGCCTTCACTAGTAATTGACTGGCATTTTGATGAACGTATGCAAATCCGAGAAACCTCATCCAATATCTGTGACAACAATGGAGAAGTTATTTTGACCACAAATGGAATGCAAATTTTTGGGAAGAATGGTTTTCATATTCTCGATACAATTTCATTTGTAGATGATCCATTAGGATATTGGAATTGGTACGATGATGATTTTCTTGGCCCCTTAGGGTTTTTTAAACACGAAGGGGCCATCATTTTACCTGTTCCTGACAGTGACAATGATTACTCAGTACTATACCATTTTGCTGAGCTACACAGTTCTCTTGGGTTTCCGACAAAAAAATATTTGGAAGCAAGGTTACACTGGCAGGAGGATTCAACTTTTCAAGTCGTATATAAAGACTCTTTAATTGGTACTACACATGAATACTACTCCGGTACTTTGGTAGCTACCAAACACGCTAACGGCAGGGACTGGTGGATAGTAACTTTTGAACGAGATGGCAATGCATACTATTCCTTCTTGCTTGAACCATCAGGTATATCCTTATTTCTGCAAGGTGAAACAACTGTCACTATGGAAGGCGGATTAGGCCAAACAGCCATGTCGCCTTCAGGTAACTATATTGCACGTGTGGAAGGAACTACTCTCAATGACGGACAAAACATTTATTTATTCCAATTTGATAGGTGTTCCGGTGAAATAGAACCTATTGAAACCATACATACCACTACAGGTTACTTTACTGGTGCAGCCTTCTCCCCCAATGAGAAATATTTATATGCAGATGACAATAATAATTTATGGCAATGGGATATGCAAGCAAGTGATATTGCCTCCACACAAATGTTGGTTGATACTTTTGACGGATTTGTTCAGCCGGGGTGGTTTGGTACTATTTTCGGCCCTTTAAGTAATGCTCCTGATGGACGTATCTATATATCACCTGCCTCAGGTAGCAGTGAATTTATGCATGTCATAAATCAGCCGGATTTAGCCAGTAATGATGTTCAATTTATTCAACATGCATTTGACTTTAAAGTACCTTTCGGACGATCCTCTCCAAATATTCCTAATTACCGTCTTGGACCATTAGATGGAAGTGATTGCGATACGTTAGGAATAAATAATTTACCTGTAGCTCATTTCCGATTTGCAGAAAATATTCCTGGTGAAAAACATACTATCCTTTTTACAGATATTTCCTACTTTGATCCCGAAACATGGCATTGGGATTTTGGAGATGGCATGACTTCATCAGAAATTCACCCTGTCCATACATTCGAAGATGGTCTTTATCATGTTTGCCTTACTGTCATCAATGCAAATGCATCAGACAGCACATGCCAGTGGGTAGAAATTTTACCTACAGGGTTAAAAGAGGAATTGAATTCTGCCATACCGGATCTATCCGTGTACCCAAATCCATTCAAGGATGTACTTGAGATCCATTCCCGTAGCGGTCTACTGCGAAGTACACATATACAGCTATTTGATATACATGGGAAATGTCTGATTGATCAGTCTAAAGCTCCTGTGCCTGTCAATCTGCATGTGCCACATCTTCCTTCCGGTATGTATGTGTGCCGTATTGCAGAGGAGGACGGTACAAACTATAGCTTCATAGTGATGAAACAATAAATTTTAACTGGAATAGATTACTCGATAATTCCAAATCTCAAATCTAAAATCATCCAGTTATCTTAGGGAAAAGTCTTAACCCGGGTACCGCTTATGTATTTTGATAGCACTACGATCGTCTACCTTGATGGACAATGGATTCCTGCACAGGAAGCACATGCCAGTGTATATGATCAGACGCTTCATTATGGAACAGGTGTCTTTGAAGGAATCCGATCTTATCAGGTCGGTGATCGGACACGCATGTTTAGGGGCACTGATCACTATCGTCGCCTGATCTATTCCGCTCAATCCATTGGATTACCTTATCACGGAACAGTTGAAGATTTAGAAATCATATCATACGAGCTGCTGGAAAAAAATGATCTCACGGAAGCCTACATACGGCCGTTTATCTATAGCGCACCCATGATGTCACTTTCCTTTCCAACAGCATCGCATATCGCAATCTGTGCATGGTCCTGGAAAAAACTTTTAGGAGATAAGCTCACTAATCTTTGTATATCACCTTATTGCAGACCGCATCCCCGTTCCTGTCGTATTGAAGCAAAAGTGTCGGGGCATTATGTCAATTCCATTCTGGCAGCAACAGATGCCCGTGCCAAAGGATATGATGATGCATTGCAACTAGATGTTGAAGGAAATGTGGCTGAATGTAGTGGGGCTAATTTCTTTTTTGAAAAAGAAGGCATCTTATACACAGCACCTCCCGGGCATATTCTTCCGGGCATTACACGTGATACGATACTTCAATTATGTAAGCACATGGGAATCCAGGTGCGCCAGGAATTTTTCACATCCGAAGAGGTCTTTCAAACAGACGGTGCTTTCCTGGTCGGAACAGCTGCTGAAGTCACCGGAATCAATTCGTTGAATGATCATGCGTTTACCTTGCCATGGCAGGAAACCCTCGGGTATCTACTGCAAAAAGAATACGAGACAGCCACACACCAAGAAGATGATTGGAAGGTTATTAGTTTATAGGGTTATTAGTTTATAGGGTTATCAGTTTATTAGTTTATAGGGTTATAAGTTTATAGGGTTATTAGTTTATAGGGTTATCAGTTTATCAGTTTATAGGGTTATTGAGAGCTCAGCTCTTAATAATACTGGTTATGCCGACATCGTGGACTTGAAGTCATTAGAGATTTATGAAATTAAAACAAT
>JBBREG010000096.1:0-11786 GCA_038203125.1 Chitinophagales bacterium | reverse complement strand
ACCTGTTTTGCCATTTCTCTCCAGGCCGTATCCCGTTCGGATTGAGCAAGCAGCAGCACGCTTTCATCCAGCTTTGTAACCATGGTATTGTAATCGCGTATCAGCTCTCCGACTTCATCATCAATCGCCCATTGGATCGTTTCATTTTTCTTGCCAATCCGGATTTTTTTCAATTTCTCGCTCAGCTGTGCAACGGGACCTGTGATGGAACGTGCCATCAGTACCGCCATACCTATGGCAATCAGAAAGATGAATACATAGGCATTGAGCAGCGTCATAAAAAAAGCAGAGCCCGGATCACCACCTTCACTTCCGAATGGAAGCAATTCCGTCAATTCAATATATCCCAGCTGATGACCTTCTTTATGAACGGATACAAATCCCACATCCGAAGGTCGTGGTGTATTTACTTCTTCAAAGTGAGTTCCTGACAGATAGTACTCCCGGGAGCCTGCATCAAGGATCATCTTTGGCAGGAAGGCCATTTTAACAGTGATCTGTTGTTCATTGCGACGAGTTTCATCTAATGGCTGTATGAGGTCACCATCCGCGTCATACATCTGATTGGCAGCACTGTTTGCGAGTGCAATACGTGCTGCCTGTCGCATATCATCCCGCCATGATTTCACTTCCGATGAAATCGTCTGCCGAATCGATCCGGCAATAGTTCGAAGCCGTTCATCATACCTGCGCAATTCATCTGAGCGACTATTGGCACGGATATAATACACTGTCAGCAAACCAACAATCACAAACGTAAGGATAATGATAAACACCACAGCAATCTGGATCTTATTGCGCAACGAAGGCCGTGGAGAGATGGTCAACTCCATATTTTTTGGCAGAAAATCAAACCATGCATTTAACCCCGCCAGCATAAAGAGAAGAAAACTAAACACGGTAAATATCAAAGAGAAAAGAGAAATGATCTGGTTAAATCCCTCTACTTTTTTACCAATCAGAATGACTCCACCTTTTTCATTCTTGATGCCAATATCGGTACGATCATCACCAGTGGGTACTTCAAAAAATTCTCCCTGCGTGATTTTATACCTTGGTAATACGAGTGCATAATCATGCTGGTAATTAAATACCAGTTGACCATCCTGCTGGTAAATCGCGAGGCTATATTTACGAGGCAACTTATATAACCATTCGATGAGATGTTCTTCATCCGTAAGATTTTGGCCAGAACCTATCGGCACTTCTTCAATTAATTCAGTACGCGCTATTTTTTCGAAATCACGCTGATATTTATACAACACGAGTGCTGTCATGGAAGATAATGTGATCAGCCAACTCAACACCCATATCACAGAACGATTGCCTTGATCAATATACAGATCCAGCAAGGTCATCAGAATAAATACACCGAGATAAAAACCAACATAGGGAAGATCAATATCGATCAGTGTAAGCATGGGAATACTAATGGCACCCGCCACCAGTAATGCTGCCATCCGTTCATAAAAATTGCGAGTATAAAAGATAGCGCGCGTGACGATCTGGAAAGAAAACGTAAATACCCCCATTACGATTAGTCCACAGGCAAGGATGGAAAGAAAATGATGGATATCAAAAAGAGAAACCTCCCCCAGATCAAGTTTAAAATTACTTTGACCTACGACCTGTCGCAGGATCCATGCAGTAAGACCACACATCATGATGACCACCAGGTAATGACTTGTCGTCATCAGCCGGTCGCCCCATATACTCCGTAATGCTGGCGATGTAGGGGAACTACTGCCCTGGGCAAAATCCCGGTTATAAATTTTACTGGCCAGTGTGCATAACCATAAAAAGATGGCACTATCCAACAGCAGGTCCATCGTAGAATATGGAAATGAAATATTCTGGATGATTGGACTTAGTAAGTTCAATTGATCAAAAAAGTCATGGTACGGAATAAAAAGCGTTGCCATCCTGACGCAGAGCAGGCCAGCCATCTGAAGTAATATCTTATTGACGTGTGATAGTTTTTGCTCGGGGCGCTCCTGCAACCATGAAATCCACGCCATCACCAATGAAAACAATACGACCAGTGATAAAACAAAAATGAGACATTGCACGAAGAATGAAAATTCTTTCGTCAGCAATTGCACATGTGCAATCGGCGCACCATCCTTACTGCGGATAAGCGTAGCGTCATCTGGTGACGGATATCCAAATCGATATTGGGTGACGCCGATACTATACCCTCTTTCCACTTCAGGAATAATGGGAATTTTGAAAAAGACTTTCAACAGATCCTGCCGATCTGGTACTTCAATCATCTTTACATAATAATCCTGTCGATGATCGCTGATGACGCACGGGATGATCGCAAACTCCTTGTGAGATGGATCAATGATCATCCCGGGTTTGGACCAGAAGAGCAAGCTATCGAGATGATAAACATAAATAGAGTACGGCTGGTGACCGAGCGCCTCTATCCGGTTGACCAGGTCATTGGAAAATATCTTTCCTGAGTTCTGGACTGATCTGATATGACTGATCCATCCACCTTCCCGAACGCTTTTTTCAGCTTCAGCCTCAGTTTCATGGATCTTTTGCTCCAATTGCTGGGCAAAATGGGTCTTATCATGTGAGATATGGTCAATCCCTACCAGGGTCACTAGTACCAGAAGGCATAGGCCAGTCAGGGCAAGGTATCTGTTGACGTGATCCCGGATCCACATATAATCACATAAAGATAATATCTAATAAGTAAATAATTAGATATCAAAGTTTTGGAAGATTTTGGGAAATGTCACCTGGCCTGCCGGCAACTTCTTGCCTGCTGCAGTCGTTATCGTGCTGCATCTGTGGTTGATCTATCGCTCTCATGAAGATGAGGGAGGAAAGTCCGGACAACGTAGAGTACCACACCATCTAACTGATGGGTCACGCCCCGGCGTGAACAGAAAGTGTCACAGAAAATTACCGCCCCGCGTCTCGCGGGGTAAGGGTGAAAACGTGTGGTAAGAGCGCACGCAGCAGCCGGGTGACCGGTTACTGGGATAAACCTTGTGGGTTGAAATGCCATGTACACTTCAATTCCTTGTTTCATGTCCGCATGAAATCAGGTATCCTGCTGCTCGCGGGAATGTGCAAACTATTGAAGGGGGTAGGCAGATAGAACCCTGGCAGTAATGCCGGGTCCAGATAAATGGTAGATGTTCTTTCGTAAGGAAGAAAACAGAATCCGGCTTACAGGCCACAGATGCAATTTTTCCTTCTCCGATTATTTCTCTTTCGTTAGTTTTTTCTGGAGATCCTCCAGGGAGATCCCTTTTGTCTCGGGCATCAGGAATATGACAAATACCAATTGCAATACCATCATTCCGGCAAAAAATGCAAAGATGGGCCCACCACTCACCCGGTTCAATATATACGGCATCAGCAATGTAATCAACGCTGCAAAGATCCAATGCGTAGATGTCCCTAATGATTGTCCTGCTGCACGCACATTATTTGGAAAAATTTCAGAAATAAAAACCCAGATGACAGCACCTTGTCCAATAGCATGTGATGCAATGAACATGAATAGATAAATCGCCACATCTATACCACCAAAATCCTGGTTGAAAAAAACCATCGAGACCAATCCAAGTGAAATGATATAGCCAATAGAACCAATAAGCATTAGTTTTTTTCGGCCGGCCCTGTCGATCAGGTACATCCCGAGAAGAGTGAATAATAAATTGGTTATGCCAATACCTGCCGTAGATAAAAGAGCGCTATCAGATCCGCTTCCCGCCTGTTCAAATATGCGCGGTGCATAATAGATCACAAAATTAATCCCGGATAGTTGATTGAAAAAAGCAATCATAAATGCCAACATGATAGGTCTTGAATATTTTCCTGAAAATAAATTTGCTTTTTCTGGACCTGAAGATTGACGTATTAGCTGCACTTCCTGATCTACATCACTGGTTGGATCAAGTTCCCTGAGGATCTTTTTCGCAGATGTATCATCATTTTTTCGCAGGATCAGCCACCTCGGACTTTCCGGAACTGTAAATACAAGTATTGAATAGATCAATGAAGGAATGGTAACTACACCCAACATCCATCGCCATGCATCTGGCCCGATACCATCGAGGAAATAATTGGATACATAGGCAATAAGGATACCAAATACAATATTGAATTGATACAGGATACCAAGCCGCCCACGCTGACTTGCTGGTGCAATCTCAGAGATATACGTCGGGGCCGCAACCGAAGAGGCACCCACCCCTACGCCACCGAGAAAGCGGAAGATGGAAAATGAAACAGGATCCCACGCTAATGCAGAACCGATCGATGAAATGATATACAATACCCCGATAATAATGAGTGTATTTTTACGGCCATATTTTTCACAGGGATACCCACCGAAAATGGCACCCAGCACGGTGCCCCATAACGCCATGGACATTATAAAAAATCCATGCTCAAAATCACTCAGGCCCCATAATTTCTGAATGGGCTGATCAGCGCCGGAAATCACGGCTGTATCAAATCCAAATAAAAAACCGGCAATGGCCACTACCAGCGACCAGTAGAATAATTTTCGTTGGTTCATGAGTCCAAACTAATCACAAATCCTTTGATTTTTATACCCCTTTGAATTTTCATGTGCAGGTATAAAAAAGGCTGCCCTCGCAGACAGCCTAATTATTTTATGATGGAATGAACAGGAGTTAGTTTGTATCTATCCCACCCACTGCTTGCCTTTCATCAAGATGAAAGACGAGTGTAAAACGAAGTGTGTTATCGAGTGGACTACGCTGATTCGATGTAGGTACCAGGTACGATACATTCAGACCAAACACATTATATTTTAATCCAAGGCCTGCAGTAAGGAACTGACGATTTCCTTTCGTCGGATGCTCATAATAATATCCGGCACGAAATGCGAATTGCTTATTGTACCAATATTCTAATCCAACTGAATACATCAACTCACGAACTTCTTCTTTGAAGCCGTTAGGTGCATCACCAAAGGAACCAAAGACACCTTCGAACAATGACTTCTCACGATAATCAGGGAATCCATTGTTATTGGCATCATATGCATCCAAAGAATCCGGGATCGGAGTAGGTACGAGAAGTTTATTGATGTCCAGGAGGAATGTAAGCTGGTTATAATCATCAAAGTTCATTTCCCATGCTGCACCAATACCGAGGTTGCCCGGGATAAAATCCTTAAACTCTGATTTTGTATACGATACTTTAGAACCCAGATTGGTAAATGCTGCACCAATACGAAGGTTACCGTTATTCAATGGCTTCAGATAAGTGAAGGAGATGTCGACGGCACCTGCGGTAGCTGCTACGATATCCACATTATCTATTTGTTGTCCACCTGCAAGATTTGAATAGATAAACTTACCTGTGATACCTGCACTGAAATTATCAGAGAGTTTTCGTGCGTACGCTACAGCAACTTCAAATTCATTAGGTCTTCCAACACCGAGAGAACCACCATTGATATCTGTAAACTGAAGATCACCTAATGCAAAATAGCGCAGTGAAACCCCTAAGGTTTGAAATTCATCAAGGCGCTTGTAACCGGCGAGATACGCCATATATACATCCTGTAGTCCCAATGAGCGTAGCCATGGGGAATAACTTGCAGCCAATCCTAAATCTGAATCAATAAAGGCAAGCTTAGAGGCATTGTGGTGCATACTATTCGCATCCGGAGAGGAGGCGATCCCAGCATCTCCCATAGCGGCAGATCTGGCATCAGGAACAATCCTGAGAAAAGGAACGGCACTGATAATAGTATTCGGGCAATCCAGGGCATTCTGGAACTGGCACTGACTGTACCCCATCTGACTTAGAAAAAGGAAAGAGGCTAAGAGTGAAAAGAACTTCATGAAATTGAGTTTTTTGTTTTAAAAAACGATGCAAAGATAATATTTCGGATCATCGGAGAATCACCAGCTTTTCCGCTTTACTTTCAACGACTTCTTTACCTCCGTTGACGGTATATGCGGCTTTAATCTTATAGACATACACGCCTTTGGCCAGTTGGCCTCCACTGTCATCCAGACCATCCCAGGGAAGGTCATCTACCCTGTACCCATCAGATATAAATGACTCACGTTCAATGGTTTTGACTAATCTACCCGTAATGGTATAGATCAGGACCTGAAGATTCATTTCAAGACCGGGCCTGTTGTGCTCAAACTGAAAGTTGGTGGATGTGGTAAATGGGTTGGGATAATTCAGAACATGTTGCAGGACAGCGCCTTCATCATCCAGGACTAAAAATTCAATATAGGCTTCACCTGGATTGTTGGCCAAATCCCAGGCAGTCATGCGAAGGGTATGCTTGCCAGGAGCCAGGTCCTTAAGTGGGTATTTTACTTCTCCACGCCGGTAATCATCAAGCGTAGCCTGGTAAAAATCGTTGAGGATAAGGCTGTTCTTATCATCCTGGTCCAGAATTGCCTCAAGGTCATGTCCCACACCGGTGCCGGATACATTAATCCCATAATCGTCCATCAATACGGCGTAGATTGAAGGCTCTGCATCTGTGATACCGCCTGAGACAAAATTATCATCATTCATATACAGGTGAATGACCGGTGGCTGATCATCTGCCAGACCGTCTTTGGATACGCCTCCAATGATAAAAGATGTATAATAACCTGCTGCATCTGTGGTGCCGTCTTCAGCATAGAAACTTAACTTCCCATGACCGTAGGCAAAATCAATATCCTTGGGAAGGACAAATTCAATAGTCCATTCACCGTTAGTTACTGTGGCAGCACCTTTAAAAAGTTGGCGTTCCTGCGTGCTGAATGGCATTACACTGCTGCCTGCATCGTTAGCCAGGGTCTTACGGATCTGGACCTTGTCAAATACGGTGAGATAAATCCTGCCATTGAAACTTGAAAGAGTCTCTCCCTGATCATCCGTCACGATTCCGGAGATCGTAGATTTTTCTAATGCACTTAAGGTATCAGGATCTCCCCCGGCTGGATGGCCGTTGATTTCTGTGACAGCGACATTATAACGTGGTATGGCGAGTTTCATCGAAGGATCACCTAAGAGGGTAAACTTTCGTGCATTAATATCTACTGAATCCTGACCAATATTTTTTGATCTGCGCAGAATCTCTGCAATACCCGGGTACTCTCCCGGCTGATCAGCCTTATAAACAAGGTTCAAAACGTTTTTTGTCAACCGTTCATTAGATCCTGAATAAACTGCTCTTACAGTTGTCATCAATCCGATTGCCCCTCCGTCTGGATTGATAAGCAGATGTTCTCCTGCGGTGGTAAATCCAGGTTCATCATATCCGGCAAATGAACAGGTAGCTGTAATAAAAAGCGGCATGTTATCCAGGTTATTATAGGACTGCGTCTGGTTGATACTCAATACTCGTTCCTGCGTCCAGCCATTTTGGCCTCCATGTCCGATATACGTTACGGTCAGCGCACCTTTATTCACATTGAGATCTATATCCTCATTGACGGCAGGGTATCTGTCTCCCCCTGGAGTGGATTCCTGTGGAAAGGCATCGAGATATATTTTATTAATATTCAACACAGGGTGTTGAGCTGCTTTAATAATAGCTAGTCCATCAGTCTGTTTGACGTGAGTATTGGAATCTTCATCATCAGCTACCATAACAGCACGGTTTCGCCAGTCATTTAGCGTTGCAGGATTGGTATCATAATAGATGACCTTATCCACCAGGCTCATTGCCTCCTCTGCAGTGCTTACCGGGAATCTGCCAACGCCAATATCCAACGCACCCCGAAGCGTGTTGCCTTCTTCAGTGTCTAATAATGCATAAAAATCATCGGAAGGAAATGATCGGATTGGATCAAGTGACTCTTCTGTTTCAAAAGCCGGGATAAAATTCTGATACGGTAATTCAGGACTCCTGTTGAGATAATCATAGGTTGCATCACCGATCAGCAATAAGTATCTGAATTGTGGATCTCGTGTATACAGCATCCGAGCAAAATCCCGGATAGCGGATGGATCTTTTGAACCTCCACCAAATTCTTCAAAGACCTTACTTACAGGAATGGATGATACCTGGTATTGGTTATGCGATCTTCTATGATCCGCAAGTTTTTTGGCGGCCGATTCGAAATCATCATAATACAATATGACAAGGTCTGCACGTGAAATGTTATGCAGATTTTGATTTTCAATTTCACCAAAATATTCCGGAGTCTGAACATCTGTGTTAGGATGAAAAGCGAGGAATTCAGCTGGTACATCCGGATTGATACCAGCTAAAGAAAACGTAGCAGATGTACCTGTGGAGAAATTTTGAATTACAGGATTCAATGGATTGGTTATATCCCATACAAGCGCACCTGACGGTAAGCCGGTAATATTGTATGTTGGATTTCCAATGTAGTTTGCCCTGGGATCAAGAATACGGAGTAGCTTACCCTGGACGTACTGATTCGTTTTCCAAAAATTAATTTCGATGAAGTCTAACCAGCCACGCGTATTAATTCCATTTGCACCCGGATAGCGCACCTGAATTTTATTTACAGGTTCTGACGTCTTATACACACCCTGGAGTAAAGCATCATTACCAAAGGACGCTTCGAAATAATCAAGATTCACACCTCCAACACTCTTTCCAAATTCAGTTCCATTAAACCCAATATAAAATTGAGTGGCACCACTTCCCCTTGCAGCAAAACGAATTCGATAGGATAATGTGTCTGCCGGCAACATGCCTGCCAGATCAAAACGATCTGCATATTCTTTATTATTCTGCACCGCAAATTCATCACCATACCATTCCTGTCCGGAACCGGGCGCCCTGAATCTTCCCAACAAATTTACTTTCTCATCTTCCAGGCGCTGATATGATAATGATGAAGTCGAATTATAAACGCCTGCAGCTGCATTGTTGCGTATTGACATCGGAGTCCGGGAAGGCCCATTTATAATTACATAATAGGAATTAACTTTATCATAGATATTTTTATCCATGTTGTACGTGCGGCTTTCGGCATGATAATTCCAATTATCCGGTCCTTCTGCATACCACAACAAATAATCACCCTGATCAAACCGGCCGTCATCAAGGCCCACTCCATACGATGATGTTTCTGAAAGATCATCTATACGAGGTGCATTATTCCATTGTGGAATTCTGCCATCTCCATTACCATAGATTCCAATCCTGTCAGGTGAAAGGCCTGCCGGATCCACTTTCAGTTTGTCTTTGATAAAATTATAATCCAGTTTGTAAATACCTGGTTCATCAACGGTAATGCGATGAATAATTCCGTTAGCTAAAACAGAATTTTCTTTGAATGGGGGACCTCCTCGAAATGAAGTAGACGGCACCTGTTTGGTGCGAATAATTATTTCACCTGTAAGGATTCTTTGTGCTTTAGATGATCCTGCAGATACTACAGGTAATAACCAGACTCGGCCAAACCACTTGCCTCTCTCCTGTTCGACAGCAGCACCTATATAATAATTGCCGGGAATTGTATACTCCTTGTCTGTTGCAGGAAGTGCGACCTGGTCAGTGGTTAATGCAACTACTGTAGTGCTGATCTCTGCTTTCGACTGCAGTGGAAACCGGTATGTATACATTGGTAATCTTGGGTCGTTCCCATATTCACCGGCATTCTCAAAATCCAGGACATCCACCGGGGACCAGGATATTGAAAAAGAATGTCGTATCTCCTGCTGAGAATGGGCGGCCCTGACAGAAAACAGGACAATAATTAAACATAGGGTGTAAACTCGATTCATACTAATTAGGTAACCTTGTAAAAGTCGTTATAAAAACGTTAACAGCAGGATTCTATTGCTGCCAACAAATCTTATTTTTTGATGTATTCAAGACATTATCGTTGATTCAATTACACTTATTGCCCGGCAGGACCCGGGAAGCAATTTATCCTCCTTATAAAAGGTTATTATTGCATTCCCTCCACAGAATACTGAAAGGCATAACATCTAATACGTGCGACAGTTACTACATAGTTCGATTTCATCAAAGTTTCTTTTGTTCGTCCTGTTGCTGGTAGCTAGTCAGGCGAGCAGCCAGGATCCTGTTTTCTCCCAGTTTTATCTATCCCCACTCCAGGTAAATCCAGCACTTTCGGGTTTAACAGATGATCCCAGGTTCATTGCCAATTACCGCAATCAGTTTCCCGGGTTTAATAATGCTTACCGGACCTATGCGCTCTCCTATGACCAGTATTTTCCGGATATCAATAGTGGCATCGGTTTCTGGATGCTCGCAGATGATGCCGGAGACGGAATCCTCAAAACGATAAAAGCAGCCGGTATTTTTTCCTATAAAGTGGAGCTCAACCGGAATATTTCCCTGAAAACAGGGATCGAGGTAGGAATAGTCCAATCTACCCTCAACTGGAACCAGCTCGTATTTGGAGACCAAATCGATGATTACACCGGAACGATAAGTCCCGGCGGTATCCCATTTCCCACCGAAGAGACTGCGCCTGATAAGAATAAGGTGATCTATCCTGACCTGGGCTTCGGAACTGTAATCTATTCAGACAAATTTTATGGTGGCTTATCCATCCGGCATCTTAACAGACCTGATCCGAATTTCCTGACTGTTAACACAAATCTTTCACCCCGTATTCCAATGCGAATGACCTTTCATGGAGGTGCGTCCTGGCCTGTTTTTTCAGGCCTCTTTAGCAGGAGTATGAAACTCACTTTAAATCCGGCTTTAAGCCTTGTGACCCAGGGACCTTTTACTCAGATCAACGGAGGTGTTTCTCTGGATGCAGAGATGATGACGCTGGGCCTTCATTACAGGCTTTCCTCCGGTAACTCAGAAGCGTTAATTGCCTCTATAGGCTTCAGGACCAATAAGTTACGTCTGGGGTATAGCTTTGATTACACTGTCAGTGGATTCCCGCTCAGTGGCGGCACCCATGAAGTTGGGATCGTTTATAATCTCGATGACGGTGACACTGAATCCCGGTATAATGATTGTTTTAATCTGTTTAGGTAATTCTGAGGCGGCAGGGCACAATTTTTGCTCTCCGAAATCAAATTTCAACCAACAATAATTCTAGGCAGGTATCGTTTCAGAAATGTATATTTGTCCCTCTTTTAACAATAACGTGGTGTTACGAATGAAAAGACATATTTTATTGGGTATGTGTGCCCTGATGATGATTGCATTTGGAGCCTGTAAGAAGACAGAGCGCTCCTCTGTTACCGGCTGGAAATACAATGACCAGGAATGGGGTGGCTTTGAAAAAGGCAGTCATGGTGAAATGGAAATAGGCCCTGGTCTTGTTGCCGTAGAAGGAGGAACTTTTACAATGGGTCTGACGGATCAGGACGTTACATATGAGTGGGATAATGTACCACGTAGAGTAACGGTGTCAGCTTTCCTGATGGATGAATCCGAAGTTTCCAATTCTCATTACCGGGAATTTGAATATTGGACCCGTCGCGTATTAGGTGAGTCTTATCCACAGGAGGTTCTTAGTATCCTGCCTGATACTCTTGTATGGCGTGAAGAACTTGCATTCAACGAACCCATGGTAGAAACGTATTTCCGTCACCCGAGTTATAATGACTATCCGGTAGTGGGTGTGACGTGGGAACAAGCCAATAAATTCTGCGAATGGCGTACAGATCGCGTTAATGAAATGATGCTGGTTGAAAAAGGTGTGTTGAACCTGGCTGTAGATCAGAAAGATTCGGACAACTTTAATACAGAAGCATATTTGTTCGGTCAATACACGGGCAGTGTAAAGAAAAATCTTCCGGACCTTAAGACGGGTGGTGAAAGACCGGTAAGGTTTGAAGATGGTATCTTA
>JBBREG010000095.1:0-11906 GCA_038203125.1 Chitinophagales bacterium | reverse complement strand
TACTTCGACAAGCTCAGCACGAGGATCCCGCCATTTATTTGAAAGCTGGATAATTAACTGAGAACTTTTCGCAAGCTCACTTAGGTAGAGTAAATTTCGAATGGCCTGGCTCAGCGTTTTTCAAATGATGTGTAGCGAAAGAAGAAATACAATGAAAGATGCATGCCGCAGGAAGGGATTGAAGGCAATTGGTTTTTGATTTAAACTTCAAATTTATAAGCTATCAGTCACATTTGAAATAAATTCCTGAAAGATCAATAATTTGTGTAAATTCGAGTATTCTTAATTGTAGTTGCATACACACGAAAAAGTATTTTTTGCAAAGCACCCCTAAACTTTGTAACCTAAATATTTTTTATAATGAAACCCTTATTATCATATAAGCAGACATTAACTACTCAAAATACTGAGATAAAAATATATCTACATCCAGGAACCTATTCTTATAGTTTATATAATAATAAAATGAATAGTTCTGGGAAGATTATTTTTGAATAGGAATATAAATACTACATGGGCAGAATAATATATTCTGCCCAATTTTTATTAATGATGAGAACTATACTATATTTCTTATTAATATTAACCTATACAAAGAGTGTAGCTCAATCAATCTATTTTTCAAGCTTCCAAAATATGCCCAGCCCTAATCCTGATCTTGAAGTTGAGATCGGAATCTTCAATTTTGAAAATTGCCTTACTACAACCTTATGTCTTGATACAACTAAGAGTGGTGTGGGCTATTATGAATGGTATGATTTAGCCTTATGTCCTAATGGCGAACTTTATGGACTAGGTCGAGATGGAAAATATGAACTCGATATTATCAGTAACAATCACATTAAACTATTGCAACCAATGCCCCCAATGCGGTTCTGGAATAAGGGATTGTTTTGTACAAAAGATACCGTTCTCATTTTTGGAGAGCGGGATATTGGATCTTATCATATAAATACAGGAGATCTTGTATACCATGGTAGATTACCAAATGCTACAGCAATCTGGTCTAATATGTTTTGGTATAATGGTAAGTTAATGGCCAGTGGAAATACTAGTGCTAGAATTAAACCTGGCAGATATACCAAGCAGTACAATTCTATGCAATTTACCGAAGTCAGGTCTACTATCATTATTTGAAGTCTCACATTCCTGTGATAGTACAACTGTTTTTGCAATCTTTGCTAATGATATGTTTGTATTAAATCCGCTTGATTGTTCACTTACACATTATTGCTCCATTCCAGCCTTTCTGGAGGGGACCTCAGCTAATTTTATGTACATGCCTCCTCCTCCCTGTGAAATACATCTCGACCTTGATGCATTGGATGAAACTGCACCCGGGATTGATTATCGGGATACGATCTATTGCCAACTACCTGAAAAATACCTGCTTTCACTTACGGACCTTTTCAGTGATAAGGATTGGGACAGTCTCAATGTGTGGATCGATCAGGGACCTTCAGGCATCGCATTATCTGGACTGAGTCCTTCTTTTGATACTGCGTATGCATATATTACATTGATAGGCAGATCATCTCACGCAGGCCGGGATAGCAGTGCAGTAGTCTGCAAAAATGATTTTTCATTTTCCCTGCCAGCACTCCTTTCCGACGAGGCAACCGCAGGTGGTATTTGGTCTCCTGCCGGATTATTTGATCCAAAAGAGGATGCCGCAGGTGTTTATCAGTATATCGTGTCTGACGCATTCTGCCCGGACGATACCGCAGCTTTTTTGATGAGTATTTTTCCGGAACCTGTATTCGACCTTGGACCAGATCAGATCCAATGTCCGGGAGATACTAATTATTTCAAAATCGACCTGAATAACATGGATATCCTGTGGTCAACAGGTGACATTGGAAACGAAACCAGTATCACCTCACCACAACATGTGTGGGTAGAAATGACTGATTCTTTTGATTGCCATTATTTTGATTCCCTGGAGGTAGTTAGTGATGACGGTTGCATCATCTCCAAACTTTTCATTCCCAATATTTTTTCTCCCAATGGAGATGGATTTAATGATACCTGGGGCATTGCATCAGCGGAGGTATTTAGTCATGTTACAATGTCTGTCTTTGACCGGTGGGGCAATATGCTTTATTATACAGATCAGCTTCCATTAGCCTGGGATGGTCGTACACGTAAAAATCGGATGGCCAATCCGGGAGTGTATACGTACGTGTTTGAGTTGGTGACCCTAAACGATAACAGGTATCTGAAGAAGGGGACTGTTATGTTAGTTAGGTGAAAGACATGCGGGTTGCGGCATTTTCAATGGATTGTCGGCGGGTTCTCATTGACATCACACCTCTCCACTGACCACTCATGATTGGTTTTTTTTCCATGGGCTGCACCTGTGGCAATTGTATGTCAGCCTTTCAGGCCTCTGAATTTCGATGGTAAAGTATGATTTTCAAATGGCCACTGTCATTGCCCGGTCTGACAATTCACCACTCACGATTCACGAACAATCTTCGCCCTCGTTTTTATGCTCCGCAAAAAACGGTCCCTGCGTTTTTATGAACTCGTTCCTATTGGAACCTCATCATAAAAAACATCGGTACATTTCGAAAATAAAATCTTCCATCGTTGTTTTAAAAACGCCCGGCGTTTCGAAATAGCAAAGTTTCGAAGAAACAAGCGAATGGAGAACGCAGGGACCGTTTACCAGGCGCAGCGCAGGTAAACGAGGGTGGAATACCGACTCGTGATTGACACACTGACTACTGACGACTCACGAGATAACATTATGTTTCTTCCCAACTTTAATAAACGCCTCCAACGCTTTATCCAGATGCTCACGTTCATGTCCCGCTGAGATCTGAACACGGATCCTCGCCTGCCCTTGTGGAACAACCGGATAATAAAACCCAATCACATATATTCCTTCCTTCAAAAGATCATCCGCGAAGACCTGGGATAGTGGCGCATCAAAAAGCATCACCGGCACGATAGGATGAATACCTTCTTTGATATTAAAACCTGCCTCAGAAATTCCTTTGCGGAAATAGGCTGTATTGATTTCTAATTTATCGCGCAGTGAAGTTGTTTCATTAAGCATATCCAATACAGCGATGGACGCACCGACAATGGATGGCGCAAGCGTATTGGAAAATAAATAGGGTCTTGATCGTTGACGAAGCAGATCAACAACTGGTTTTGACGCAGCAGTAAAACCTCCGGAAGCACCACCAAGCGCTTTTCCAAAAGTACCGGTGATAATATCTACGCGACTATACGCATCATTGTGCTCTGCACTACCCCGCCCTGTCTTACCAACAAATCCCGTAGCATGACAATCATCCACCATGACCATGGCATCATACTTTTTCGCGAGATCACATATCTTATCGATCTGCGCAATGATACCATCCATTGAAAAGACTCCATCAGTAGCAATCATCCGTCTTCGGGCACCCTGCGCTTCCTTTAATTTTTCTTCCAGGTCCTGCATATCATTATTTGCATAACGATATCGCGTTGCTTTGCATAACCTAATACCATCGATAATAGAAGCATGATTGAGTGCATCCGATATGATAGCATCTTCTTCATTCAACAGTGGTTCAAACAAACCTCCATTCGCATCGAATGCGGCCGCATAGAGAATCGCATCCTCCGTCCCAACCCATCTTGCGATTTTTGTTTCGAGTTCTTTGTGAATGTCCTGCGTCCCACATATAAATCGAACACTTGACATACCGTATCCATGCGTACTAATCGCTTCTACAGCAGCCTCTATAACACGTGGATGCGATGAAAGTCCCAGGTAATTGTTTGCACAAAAGTTAAGTACCTGACCACCTTCTATGGTGTTAATACTCGCTCCCTGAGGTGATGTTATGGTACGTTCGCGCTTGTAAAGCCCGGCCTCTTTGATGGCCTTGAGTTCATCACTGATCTGACTATTGATTTTTTCAGACATAATATTTTTCCTTTAGGTGGTTCAACATTTCTGTGGTCATAGAAGCAAGGTCATACTGATGCTGCCATCCCCAATCTACCCGTGCTTCATGGTCATCGATACTCTCAGACCACGATGCAGCTATCTCCTGACGTTGATCCGGTTCATATTGGATGCTAAAATGAGGAAGATGTTTTTGAATTTCTGTTGCAAGCTCTGCAGGTGTAAAACTCATCGCTGCAAGATTATAGGATGTCCTGACTTTAATTTTTTCTTTGGGTGATGCCATGAGATCAAGTGTAGCCCGGATCGCATCATCCATATACATCATCGGCAATCGTGTATCGGCTTCCAGAAAACATGTATAGGTTCCTTTCAACAATGCCTGATGAAAAATATCAACCGCATAATCCGTGGTTCCTCCACCCGGCATCGATTGATAACTGATGATGCCCGGATATCGCAACGAGCGCACATCAAGACCATACCGATGGAAATAATAGTTGCTCCACAACTCACCTGTCGTTTTTGAAATTCCATATACAGTTGTTGGTTCCATTACCGTATGTTGAGGAGTGTCTTCTCGGGGTGTCGTAGGTCCAAAGACTGCAATCGTGCTTGGAAAAAATAGTTTCCTGATCCCTTCTGCTCTGGCGAGTTCCAGGATCGACAACATACCATTGAGGTTGACATTCCAGGTCTTGAGTGGATTCCACTCTCCGCTGGCGGAAAGGATCGCCGCGAGATGATAGATCGTCGTGATTTTGTAATCACCGATGATCTCAATGATCCGCTGGACATTGAGAATGTCGAGCATTTCAAAAAGGCCCGTTTCGCCCTCCGGTTTTTTGATATCCGTGGCAAGAACATTGTCTGCCCCGTAGACTTCCCGCAGAGCTGCTGTCAGGACTGTCCCGATCTGACCGGTAGCACCGGTCACAAGGATCATTTCTTTTTCTGGATTCACACGCCGAAGGTAATACTTGAAAGCCTTTCTTATTTGAGCCACTGATATACACCCCAACTGGCCAGATACGCCAGCCCGGTCATCATCACAAACTGGATCAATGGCCATTTCCATGATCTGGTCTCCCGCTTCACAATAGCTATGGTACTCATGCATTGCATCGCAAATGCATAAAAGATGAGTAGTGACCAGGTAGTAGCCATATTGTAGACTGGTTCACCCGTCAGCACATGTCGGTCTTCAGCCATGCGTGTTCTGATTAGTGATACCTCCGCATCATCCTCGATACTATAGATCGTCGCCATGGTACCCACAAAGACTTCCCGCGCAGCAAATGATGAGATCAAAGCAATACCCATCTTCCAGTCAAATCCGAGTGGCCGGATTACAGGTTCAATTGTTTTTCCAAGAATACCCGCGTAGGATTCTGCCAGAGGAGGTCTTTTTTCAATCCAGTGTTGGCCACCCACCTCACCAACTTCATTATTTTTTGGCGGACCATAACTGGCGAGAAACCAAAGAACCAAAGAGATAATCAGGATGATCTTTCCTGCCCCAACGACAAATGATTTTGTTTTCTCCAGCACCAGAAAGAATAAATTTTTGCTGACGGGCGGCCTGTAAACAGGAAGTTCAATCATGAGAAAACTACGCTCAGTAGATCTGATTATTTTTTTGAGAATATAGGCTGCCAATAATGCAGCAACAATTCCAATCCCATATAATCCCATCAAGGCAAGACCCTGTTGTTCAAACCCAAATATTCTGTCCTGAGGTACAGCAAAACCGATAAGAATCGCATACACCGGAATACGCGCTGAGCAACTGATAAACGGCGTTACCATGATCGTAATCAATCGTTCTTTCCAATTGCTGATGTTGCGTGTACTCATGATGGCAGGTATAGCGCATGCGCCACCGGAGACAAGCGCCACGATACTGCGCCCATTGAGTCCAAACTTGCGCATCATCATGTCAAACATGCTTACTGCCCGCGCCATATATCCGATCTCTTCCAGAATTCCAATCAATAAAAAGAGTATCGCTATCTGTGGTATAAAAACAAGAATACCGGTAAGGCCGGCGAGGAGTCCATCACAAATCAGGTCGACGACCCATCCTTCAGGAAGTACAGCCCGAACACCTAATGATACCTGGCCCATCATGGATTCAATAAAATCCATGGGTCCTGTTGCCCATGCAAATATGGCCTGGAAAATCAGCAACATCATCATAAAAAAGATGATAGAACCCAACACCGGGTGCATCACCCATCGATCAATACGATCCGTGATTTTATTACCTGCACCCCCTGCTTCCAGGTGTAATGCTTTTTTCATTACGGGTGTAAACCGATCGTAGCGGGCCAGGGTCTCCTGGATCTGCGACGCGATCGGGTTAAAACCCATTTTTTCAATTTTCTCTTTTACGACCTGCTTTGTTGATGGTGTTATTTTATCCAGCCAGTCAATATGATGTGCTGCCAGGAGACTCCCGTACTCCGTTTTGAAGGGCAGATCAATCCGGACCTGTTCAGTGATCTTGCGGTCCGTTTCTGAAATTTTATAATACGGTTCGTGTTCTTTGAAGGGCGCACTGAGCAAAGAAGCAATCTGAATTTTCAGCGCTGCGATGCCCATGCCCGTTTTCCCGGATACAAGTACAACCGGCACTCTGAGATGATCCTCCAGGATTTGCGTCTGGATGGTGATGCCCGGCGTGTCAGCCATATTGAGCGCCAGGATCACCTGGTGACCAAGGTCACGGATTTGGGTAAGCAACAATAATTGCTTCTCTAACTGACTGATATCAGCCACATAGAGTACAAGATCGGGTGAAGGTGCTGCTGTCAGAAATTGTTGCACGACGATTCGTTCATCCTTTGATGTCGGATAAACACTATACGCCCCCGGAATATCTATAATAGTAGCTTGCTGCTGGCTGCCTAACTGGATAGTACCCGTTTTCTTATCCACCGTCACACCGGGATAGTTACCTACCCGTTGATTGAGTCCTGTAAGCAGATTGAAGAGTGTCGATTTTCCGGCATTTGGATTGCCGGCCATTAAGATGAGTTTTGATGTCCCCTGAGTCGTCATGATCACATTTCTTCTACGATTATCGTTTTGGCCTCATCCCTTCTCAGCGCGATCTTAAATCTATTATTGATCCTCAATACATATGTGTGCCCCAAGGCATTACGTCTGATCAGTTCAACCTGTGCCTGAGGCAGGATACCCATTGACATGAGTTTACCTGCAATGATGTTGTCCTCAAACCGGATGATGCGGCATGATTCACCGGTCGTCATTTCATGCACAGGTTTCGATGTCAATTGGCTATTTGTATAAAATCTAAATAAAGCGTGAAGATAAACACCGCCGGCACATTAAAATGACATGCTGCCTGTTTAGATTCGCTTATAATTCCCCGGCACTAATTCAACTGCACTAATTCAACTGTACTAATCAAATTGGCATGTTTTCAATCTACCTGGACCTGGGATTCGACCACATACTCGATATCAATGGCTATGACCACATCCTGTTTCTCGTAGCATTGTGCGCCCTATACACTCTCAAAGAATGGCGGCAGATCCTCATCCTGGTCACTGCTTTTACCATAGGACACAGTATTACCCTGGCACTGTCGACTCTGAATATTATTCAGATCGATGCAACGCTGATTGAAACCCTGATCCCCGTTACAATCCTGATGACCGCCATCCTCAATTTATGGATAAGGCCAAATCCTGACAAAAAATGGAGGCCAAATTATTTTCTGGCCTTATTTTTTGGATTTATCCATGGCATGGGCTTCTCCAATTATTTTAAAGCTTTGTTAGGAAAAGAAGCTGACATCTTAACGCCCCTTTTTGCGTTTAATGTGGGTGTCGAGTTGGGACAGCTCTGTATTGTGACTGGTATTATTTTGATTAACTATGTAGTGACCCGGTTTTTCAAATTGTCACAACGACTGTGGACTATCCTCGTGAGTTCGATAGCTGCCCTGCTTGCCTGTTACTTGATCGTTGAGAGAATTTAAATTATGCTTCTGTTTTACCTGATCAGCCATATACTTTCCATCACCGCCCTTCATCCTATCCATGTAAGCGTGAGTGAGGTGGAGCTTACAGATCATGATGTCACATGGACGGTTCGTATTTATAAGGACGATCTGTTGTTAGGTATGTATGGAAAAAATGCAGACGTGTCGAACCTCGGCGAACCTGAAGAAATCAAAAAGGATATCCTGTCTTACCTGAATAAGAATATGAGTTTTTCAATTACGGATCTGCCGTTAGCCTGGACTGTTACGGATATACAACCCGATCCTGAATCGATCTGGGTAATCTTATCAGCAAAGACAGGCAGTCGGCTGCCGTCAACGATTGTCATCAAAAATCATATTCTGTTGGATATATACCGAGATCAAAAGAATATTGTCAATCTCATCTGGAAAACCGGCAAAAAAAATCTGGTGTTCGAACGTGGTGCAGATGTAAAAACAATTACCCTTTAGAATTTCTGTTCCAATGTAGCTTTCAGGTTTCCTCTGGAGGAATTCCTTAATTTGCTGATTGATTTATACTGCATATGGATGAGGATCAATTCAAAAAGGAAATAGCTGCCGGTTATACGTTTCAGGGTGAATCCATCATGATGGGTGCCGCCATGATCGATGGGAAAGTGCAGAAGGAGGCTTTTGTTCGTATTCCCTTATCCACGCTCAACCGCCATGGTCTCATTGCGGGAGCGACGGGTACAGGCAAAACAAAAACCCTGCAGGTCCTTGCAGAACAACTTAGCGCAAAAGGCATCCCTTCTTTAGTCATGGACATCAAAGGAGATCTCAGCGGTATCGCTGTTAAAAGCGATGGCGGGCCAAAAATTACAGAGCGTCATGATCAGATAGGTCTTCCATTTATAGCAGGCTCAAGTCCCGTTGAATTTTTATCATTATCTGATGAGCCGGGAGTACGGCTTCGTGCAACAGTTTCTGAATTTGGCCCTGTCCTGTTTTCAAAAATGCTGGATCTGAATGAAACACAGCAGAGCGTCATTTCCATCCTTTTCAAATTTTGTGATGATCGTCAATTGCCTCTGCTCGATCTCGAAGATCTGAAGAAGGTCATGCAGTACATCACCATGGATGGAAAGGAACCATTCGAGGCAGAATATGGCAAGATCATGTCAACTACGATTGGAACCATCCTTAGAAAACTGGTGGAACTCGACCAACAAGGTGCATCGGGATTTTTTGGTGAACCTTCATTTGATGTAGATGATCTTGTCAGGCATGATTCCAATGGCATGGGCATTATAAGTATCCTTCGTGTTTCTGACATCCAGGATAAACCCAAATTATTTTCCACCTTCATGTTACAACTCCTGGCAGAGATCTATGCACGATTTCCGGAGGCAGGCGATATAAAGCAACCCAAGCTCGTGCTGTTTATTGATGAGGCTCATTTAATATTTGATAATGCATCAGATGCCCTGTTGGATCAGATTGAAGTGATCATCAAACTCATCCGCTCCAAAGGAATTGGAATATTTTTTATAACCCAAAACCCAATCGACGTACCGGAAGCTGTGTTGAGTCAGCTTGGTTTAAAAATTCAGCATGCATTGCGTGCATTCACTGCTAAGGATCGCAAAAGTATTACACAGGCTGCAGAAAATTTTCCGGAGTCCTCGTATTACAAAGTGGATGACATGTTGACACAATTAGGAATTGGTGAGGCACTGATCACTGCGCTGAATGAAAAAGGGATCCCTACGCCCCTTGTACACACATTGGTACGAGCCCCTCAATCCAGAATGGATATATTAACTCCAGGTGAAATGAAGGACCTTATTAGCGACTCTAACCTCAGAGATAAATATGATGACGTGATGGATCGTGAAAGTGCATACGAAATCCTCACCGCAAAAATTGAAGATGCTGGTGATGAAGCGCATACCACAACCATACGCAAACAACAGACCCGTGCAAAAAATGAAAAATCAACTCTCGAAAAAGTACTTTCTAATACTACCACCAGGCAGGTAGGCCGTACAGTAGCACGCGAATTGACGAGAGGATTGTTAGGTGTACTGGGTGTAAAAACTACGACCCGAAGATCAACCCGGCGAACGGGTTGGTTCTAGAAATTTTCAAAATACTTCCGTGCATTTCGGTTGACATTTTCGCCCATTTCCTTTTCGCCTACGGCGGGAGTTTCGGATATTGCGTCACGATACAACTCCAGTTCCCATTGTTCATTCTTCACTTCTCCAATAGCTGTAGAATGCAGGAGCTTGAATGCATTTTTTCCCAGGGAAGGATTATAAAAGAGAAAACGTACATTATTCTGGTGGGTTGCTGGAAATGTATTGTAAAACCAGATTTCATATGGAGGTGCGCTTGGTTCATCCTCCACAGCTACGATATCATGTGGCTTTCCATATTTTAAAAAAATATGTCCGCGATCTGTTTCAAAACCATACCCAAAACCGGAACGAAATTCCTCATCCACTAACCGCGCAACTTTCATATATGCCGTAAATGCCTGCCCTCCGTATTTACCGGATTCATCTGTCCAGTATTTGTGAATAAAAAACTGTTTTGCATCCGTATTTCCTTTTTTGAGAAGGGTATTCATTTGTTCCACCTGCACAGAATTTAATATAGGAAGCATTGCTCTCAATGAATAATTGAGCGAATCCACAGGTATCTTTTTTGCAAAACTCGTTTCGAGATTTAATGCGCCACTCGCCAGGAAAAGAGAATCCGCTTCCGGACTATATCTTGAGAATTCAATTTTACGTGTAGACACCAACTGCTTATTTCCATCAAATAAAGCTGCTTCCAATGTATAGGGCCCTGTGATCAGTTTCGAAATATCAATCTGGTAGATATTCACTGTCACATTTTGCTTTTCCACCTTCTTATATGCGACGATAGGTGGTGGAATATCTCCTCCGATAGCAGAAATCGTATACTGCATATAAGGCTGACCATCCAGTTGATCCGCTCCATAAGCCTCTGTATACATATGCATTTTGGTAAGCGAAGGATAATAATATCCAAATGCAACAGGCTCCATATATAAACCGCTTTTGTGCAGCGCACTCATACCATCCACGTCTGTTTTAATCACTGATAACAACTGCACATCTGAAAGCGAACCAGCGTTATGAGCGTCTTCAATGGTCACCGGTTGGATCATCGTGACGGTATTCAATGAGTCCAGAAAGTCCGTCAGAGCGACTTCAACTGAATACGTGCCTGGAGACAGGTTAAATCTTCTCACATCGATCAGATCTTTGGCAGGACAAGTTTTATTACTGAGCCTGTATTTATTTCCGGAAAGAATATTGTTAGCAGCATCTTTAACGACCAACGTATACTCTACCCCATATTCATCAGATAATCCGGGCCAGCAGGTTAGGGAAGAGCCAACGATGTAAAGGGATACTTCCACAAAAGGAGATGTGGACGTGCGAAACCTGCCGATCTGCATACTGACATCCGGAATCGCAGATAGGGTTACTGACAGGAATAGAAAGGTGAGACTGACCAGTGATCGGATCGGATTATTTCTTACGGGCCATGTAGAAAACGAATTGTCCATTTGACGCTGCTATATACGTAACGATTAAAGTGTCCTGTTGCAGTGATTCGATGTTGAATATTTTATCATCGTTCAATAGCAAATGCTGATCCTCGAGTATATACCGGCCTTTTTCTTCCTGGCCTGTGATATTGATCGCCATGCTCCCATCCTGTCCGATGACAAAATAGCCGCCTCGCAGGTAATGGGTCTCTTTGCCATTGCGTTCCGCTTTGACTATATCCCATTTCCCGTAGAGTCCGCTCTGGTCGATCGTCTCAGATCTCTTACAGGCGAGAATACTCACTATAATCCATACAATATGAATATTTCTCATCACAGCTTATCTGTGTAAAATACTAATTGTAATCTCTCTGACATAAATTATGCAGCAGTTAATGTTAGCATCGTGATCTCTGGCAATATACCAACCC
>JBBREG010000094.1:0-11972 GCA_038203125.1 Chitinophagales bacterium | reverse complement strand
CCATGCAAACCCCGCAACCGCCCCGCCATGCCCTGAGCAAACGCCCTCGTTTTTCCTGCTGCGCGAAAAACGGTCCCTGCGATTTTATGCATTTGTTCCTGCGGAACGAAATCATAAAAAACACCGCGAGCTTTGATGTTGCCTTGCCATTCCCTGCAACGCCATGCATGCAAGCCATGCCCTGCCATGCAAACCCCGCAACCGCCCCGCCATGCCCTGAGCAACCGCCCTCGTTTTTCCTGCTGCGCGAAAAACGGTCCCTGCGTTTTTATGCATTTGTTCCTGCGGAACGTAATCATAAAAAACACCGGGAGTTTTGATGTTGCCTTGCCTTGCCAATCCCTCCAACTCCATACATGCAAGACATACCCCGCAATGCCCTGCCAAGCTAGCCATGCAAACCCCGCAACCGCCCCGCCATGCCCTGCAAACCTTACATTTGCATCTACTTAAGAAACATCTAACCTCTCTCTGACGTTAAGGCCTTGGACCTACCATTCTCCCCTATAACGTCCCTCCTATCTTATTGATTATCATGGTAAAGCATCACATCTACTCTTTTTTTACGACTGTTTTCCTCAGCACTGTACTTGCATCAAGCCTGTACGCCCAGGAGAAAAGCGTATTAGTCGAACGCTGCAAAGCCCTCGACCAGACCAGCCCGATCACGAACATCTGGGTGGATCCCGACAACATTAAATGGGTCGCCAATACGAATGGCCTCAATAAAGTCCTTGCACTCGACGTCGTGGAGAAAGTTACTATCCCAGCCGGTACCACTTCCCTGCTGACGATCCGCGGTGGAAATGCGCAAATCGAATGGAATACAGATGCCATGTCAGGCTTATTAGGCCAGGTAAGCATCACCTGCGCTTCTTATGACCAAAAATCAAAAACTGTCTGGATCGGCACTCGAGAATCCGGCGTTTACCAAATTTCACTTTCCCCGTTAAAAATTATTAAACGATTAAATACGGACAACCGCAAACTCACATCCGATCAGATCAACGACATTTTCATTCATGCCAATGGTACACATTACATCGCTACCAATGATGGCATGCTCACTGGAAATGGTGACAAATGGACACTTCAGGAACGTTATCTCAATTTTGTAGGTGTCGACGCATGGGGTGATAATCTCTGGATTCTCGGTGATGACTTCCTGTGGAATGTAGACAGCCGCGGAAAATGGAATCCGATCGCAATCGAATTAAAAAATGTGGAAGGCCAGATCCGCGATATCGCTGTAGATGATGAAGGTCGTGTATGGATCGCTTCGAATATGATGACTGGTTATGATGTGGCTGCAGAAAAATATCAGCGTTTTGGTCCGGGACAGTATTTCACCAGCCAGTTTGTCAATTGTCTCGATGTAGATGCGGATGGTTCGATATGGACCGGAACAAAAGATAAAGGCCTTTATCTCATTCAATGGGAGTCATCTCTCATCCTGACGATCAACCAGGACCTTGCCCTTGATTGTAAAAGCACATCTCCTACTGCGGCCCTGTCTGCAATGGTGGCAGGTGGAAAACCACCATACACATACGCCTGGTCAAACACACAAACAGGAATGAAAATATCTCAGGTAAGTGCAGGAGAATATAGTGTTACTGTAACTGACGCTGATGGACTTCTAAAAAGTAGCAAATTCACAATTCCGAATCCACAGGTAGAAGCAAAGGTTGAAGTATTAACTACCTCTTCCGGCTCTCCCAATGGCGATGGCAGCGCGATTGTAAAAGCAAATGGCGGATCCGGTCAGTATATCTATGCTTGGGACAACCAGGAAACATCACAGACAGCAGGTAAGCTGCGAGGTGGTTCACACACGGTAACTGTAACAGATAAAAATGGATGTTCTGCAGTAGCGTCATTTACTATTTCTGAAAGCCTCACGCCGCTTGTTACAAAGGTCACGATCCTGAAAGAAAATTTATGTCCCGGTTCCCGTGAGGGAGAATTAAAAGTTGAAACATCAGGAGGTAAGACGCCGTATACCTACACATGGAGTTATCAGAATGGTATTGAACCGGCTTTGAGAGATTTATCAGCGGGTTCATATTCAGTTACTGTAACGGATGGTGCGGGTAACACTGCAACATCATCAGCTGTATTATCATTGCCTACAGCCATTATCGCTTCGATTGAATTAGTCCTCCCGGCTACTGTCAACATGTCGAATGGTCAGGCCATGGCAAAAGCAACAAATGGTAAAGCACCCTACTCGTTCAAATGGGATAATGCAGAAACATCTGCCACCGTCAATAACTTATCTCCAGGTTTTCATGATGTCACTGTAACGGATGCCAATGGCTGTTCTGCATCAGCCAGCATCAGTGTAAGTGAAAATATCACTGCCATGAATGCAACAGTTCGTCAGACAGCTGATATTAATTGTTTTGAAGGTAGTGGTGCTTCTTTGACGTCCCAAGTCGCAGGCGGCAAAAGTCCTTTTGTTTATATCTGGAATACCGGTCAGCGAACACAGAATATTGACAACCTGAAAGCTGGCAATTACCAGGTAACTATAACCGATGCCACCAGTGCAATTGTCACAGCCAATCTCACAATCACTCAACCGACGCAGATCATGATCAGCATACAGGCTGATAGCCCTGCTACCGGAAATGAAAAGAATGGACGTGCTACGGTAAAGGCTACCGGTGGATCCGGCGTTTTTGATTTCAAATGGGACAATGGCGAACAATCCAGTAAAGCAACTTCATTAAGCGCAGGAAAACAAACGGTTACGGTAACGGATGGGAATGGTTGCTCCGCAACTGCAAGTGTTGACATCAGCGAAAATATTCTTGCGTTGAATATTTCATTTGAGCAAACGGAAGAAATTAAATGTGCCGGTGATGCAGCCGCAGATGTTACGACTAAAATCAGTGGGGGAAAAGAACCTTATACCTATTTGTGGAGCAATGCAAACACGTCCGCTTCATTAACTGGTCTTAAAGAAGGACAATACATAGTAACTGTAACGGATGCTGCAGGTAATACAGCAACGACAACGGTGGCCATCACTGCTCCCCAACCCTTGAAAATTGAAGTAGGTGCTGAATCAGCAGCTTCCACCAATGCAAGCAATGGCCGTGCTATAGTGACAGTGACAGGTGGCAAAGAAAAATACGCCTATGCTTGGGATAGTGGTGAAAAATCTGCCCGCGCTGAAAAACTGAATGCAGGAAATCATACTGTAACGGTTACCGATAATAATGGCTGTTCGGCAACGGGCACTGTACTAATCAATGAAAACATACAGGCTATTGCAGCTACAGTTAATCAAACTGGTGAGCTCAAGTGTGCAGCTGATCAATCTGCTTCACTTGCTGCTGAAGTGAAAGGTGGAAAAGAACCATTCACGTATGTATGGAAAGGGAATGGACGTGAATGGAATACTGCTTCCTTATCAAATCTCGGTGCAGGTTCATACACAGTGGCCATCACGGATGCTGCAGGTACTGTAACGAATCTCACCCACCAGATTGCAGAACCTGAAAAACTACAGGTGTCAGCCATTGATGTGACTTCTGCATCTACAGGAAATGCGGATGGAGAATTAAAATTAAAAGTGTCCGGGGGCAAACTACCGTATGCGTATAATGCCAAAACATGGCCGGCAAATACAGTGACTATAGCAGTCACCGGACTGAATACCGGATCACACACTTTGATTGTAACAGATGCTAATGGATGTTCTGCCGAAACAAGTATCACTATTAAAGAAGAAATTTTACCTCTATCTGTTTCCATACAGGAAACAGTCCAGGTTTCATGTGCTGATGCGAAAGGCACATTAGCAGCAGTTGCTAAAGGTGGCAAAGCACCTTATTCATATGCGTGGAATAACGGAACCTCATCAGCCTCGATGACGAATGTTTCTGCAGGAAAATATTCGTTGGATGTTACGGATGCATCTGGTCAGAAAAGTTCTGCAGAGTACACATTGAAGGCTCCTCCAGCGATGCAGGTGTCTGTTATCAATCTTCGTTCTGCAACGAATGATCGGATCAGTGATGGTAAAGGTTCAGTTGAAATCAAAGGTGGTACATCACCGTATACATATCAATGGAATTCAGGTGAAACAACACTTCAGGCTACGAAGCTTCCTTTAGGAAGCGGTACTGTTGTAATTGCAGATCAAAATGGTTGCACTTCATCTGCAGAGTTTATAGTTCGTGAAAAAGTTCTTCCCGAACTTACTTCCGAGCGACTTTCTTCGGGTGAGCCGATCCGTATGGAAAAAATCCAGTTTGATGCAGACAGTATCAACATTAAACCTGAGGCTATCCCCTCGATCAATGAATTGTACGAATTCCTCTATGACAACCCGACTACGATCATCGAAGTGTCAGGCCATACCAATAGTCTGCCGGCAGATGAATATTGTGATCGGATCAGTAGTGAGCGGGCGTATTCAGTTGCCAACTACCTGATCGATAAAGGAATCGAAAATCGTAGAGTCATTTCCAAAGGTTACGGCAAACGCAAACCTGTTGCTACTAATCAAACTGCCGAGGGAAGAAAGCGAAATCAGCGGGTGGAAATCAGGTTGATTAAGATTGAGGAATAAATGCCTGAATCAAGGTCAACCGTGATAATTACGCTGAATTTCGATGGTCGAACGTGATTATTAAGCCTAAAAATCACGGTTGACCGTGATTTTTCATTAACTTTGGGAAATGATCGACCGCATTCTGTCCCAAACGCTCCTGGACCGGATTCAAAAACCGGGAAAAGTCATCATCCTCTATGGCGCGCGTCAGGTTGGCAAAACAACCCTGATCCGGGAAATGCTTGGACATCAATCAGGCAAAGTGCTGGAAATTTCAGCGGATCAGGTTAAATACCATGATATCCTGTCAGGTAGGGATCTCGATAAAATGCGAAGCCTGGTATCTGGTTATGACATTCTCTTCATAGATGAAGCACAGCGCATACCTGATATTGGAATCAACCTGAAGATACTCTATGAAGGAATCCCGGATTTGAGGCTCATTGTGACAGGTTCATCGAGTCTTGATCTGGCTCACCAAATCAAAGAACCGCTGACTGGCAGAACCTGGACCTACAAGCTTTATCCTGTTTCAACAGCAGAATGGAAAGCGTATTCAGGTGCCAATGAATTTGAACTTCAGCAAAAGCTCAATGACTGGATTCGCTTCGGAATGTATCCCGAGGTTCTTACGCTGGAAAATCATGAGGACAAACGACAGTATCTATCAGAACTAACTTCGTCTTACCTGTATAAGGATATACTGGAAATCAGCAACATCAGATATCCTCAGAAGATCCGTCAATTGCTAAGTCTCCTGGCTTACCAAATGGGAAATCTTATATCCATACAGGAACTCGCCAATACATTTCAGATCAACAGGGAAACGATCCTTCACTACATTGATCTATTGGAAAAATCATTTGTGATATTCACGCTTGGGCCTTATAGCCGTAATCTTCGAAAAGAAATCACGAACAAAACCAAAATTTATTTTTACGATACCGGCATTCGAAATGCTTTGATTGAAAATTTTTCTCCTCTTGACATACGACCCGATCTCGGCGCTCTTTGGGAAAATTACCTATTGGTGGAAAGAATGAAAAAGAATGAATACAGCAGATCAAATCCAAAGGTGTACTTCTGGCGAAACTATTCAGGAGCAGAAGTTGACTACGTTGAAGAAAGAGATGGCCACCTTTCTGGTTACGAATTCAAATGGCAGGCGAAATCTACCCGGGTTCCTCAAATGTGGAATCAATCATATTATGATGCAACATGGGATGTCGTGGACAAAGAAAATTATGGAAAGTTTATATTGTAATGATCTGAAATGTGTGTTTTGTTGTTGAACTCCAATGATCCTCTAAGTTGGTTTATAGGCTTATAAGGCTATTAGGTTATGGGTGTTGAAGACAAATTCCTCTGTCGAACATCAATGATCCTCCAAGTTGGTTTATAGGCTTATAAGGTTATTAGGTTATGGGTGTTGAAGACAAATTCACCAGTTGAACTCCAATGATCCTCTAAGTTGGTTTATAGGATTTTAAGGTTATTAGGTTATGGGTGTTGAAGACAAATTCCCCTGTCGAACTCCAATGATCCTCTAAGTTGGTTTATAGGCTTATAAGGGTTATTAGGTTATGGGTGTTGAAGACAAATTCCTCTGTTGAACTCAGATGTTGCTCCAAGTTGGTTTATAGGATTTTAAGGTTATGAGGTTATTTTAATTTTAATGAACAGAATTCTATAGCTCCAGAAGTTCTAATAAAACCATAACCTTATAACCTTATAACCCAAAAAGTCATGGCTGTCTCTTTATTGTTGATCTCTACCTACCGATTGCCTGAGTTACCTTGAAAAATTTATCTTTGACCATTCTTAGGGCCTATAGCTCTCCCGATCCATCGGGAGGTTAGAGCAATTGACTCTCCCGATCCATCGGGACAATAGGTGCCAAATATTTAAGCTCAGATAAACTTTTAAATTCAAATCTTATATTTGATCAATTATTGCGGGCCTATAGCTCATTCGGTTAGAGCAATTGACTCATAATCAATAGGTGCCTGGTTCGATTCCAGGTGGGCCCACTCAATCGGGATCGGGACAATAGGTGCCTTCCGCTGAGCGGGAGATTCCAGGTGGGACCACTCCAAAATATCTTTGAATTACCAGTTATTTGTCAATGAAAGATGGCCCTGCTTTCTTTTATGTATTGTACAGTCCCTCTGTTGACCGATATTATTCAGGCATTACTTCTGATGATATTCAATCGCGCTTACAAAAGCATAATTCTTCCTTCTACGGTGTACATTTTACCTCGCAGGCGAGCGATTGGGAAATTCGGCTGCTAATACCATTCGATACATATTCTTTGGCTCGAAAAACAGAGCTTTACGTGAAACGAATGAAGAGCAGAAAGTTTATAGAAAAAATTATTAATGATCCGACGCAGCAAGCACTTCTAATAGAAACTATTAAAAGCATTTGACTCTCCCACTCCATCGAGACAATCGGTGCCTTCCCGCTGAGCGCGAGATTCCAGGTGGGCCCACTCCTCAAAGCTGAAAACGCTGGCATTTCAGATTATATCATCAAGACTCTACACTACACCGTCAACAGGAAGAGAGTTGACCCAATGGATGCTTATGTTCATTTTCATCGCCGTAAGATTTTGTCTGATGAATAAGAATTCCGAAATGATTTCTCATCTGTCCGTGGTGTTATGCCTGAATTGAACAGAGATAAATAAAAGCCATATTTTGGGGGAAGAAAGGATATCAGATTCGGAGAATATCTACGTAAAATGTAAACATGAAAATCCAATTACCCATTAAAAGAAATCTGCGCAGATCAGTGCCATTACCTGCCCAATATTCTTTAAGTATTTCCATTTTTTTTCTCCTCGCTCTTGCCGGATCCTTTTTGGAATCGGTCATAGGTCATCAAAGTGTGGCCCTGATCATGTTGTTGGTAATGTCCATACTTGCTATGGTTTTTGATATTGTTCCGGTGCTATTGGCTGGGATATTAAGTGCGTTAACCTGGAACTACTTCTTTAGGCCACCAATATATGAGTTCAATTTTGTGAACAAAGAAGATTTATTCCTCTTTACGATGTATTTTATCATCGCGTTTGTAAATGTAGGTTTGAGTTTCAGGCAGAAAGCCCGTTACCGGATGATGCGGGACAAGGAGGAAAACGAGAAATTAATTGTCTTTTATAACACGGTCCTGAATTCACTTTCCCATGAATTGAGAACGCCCATTTCCACTATAATCGGATGCATGGATGCACTGCATGAACAAAATGGGAGCCTTACTACATCTAATAAAAATGAATTGATGGAGGAAGTCAGTACGGCCGCTCTCAGGCTTAACCAACAGGTTGAAAATCTGCTCGGTGTTAGCCGCCTGGAATCGGGTATCGTAAAATTGAACCTGGATTGGACTGATATAAATGAATTGATTCACCGGGTGATCCACAATCGAAGCCAGATGGAACCAGTTCAATCGATCATCTTTCGACCCGGCGAGAACCTGCCTTTGTTTAAACTTGATGCCATCCTGATCGAGCAGGTGATATTAAATCTGCTCCAGAATGCCATCAATTATACACCCGATAATGCTGAAATTTTCATCGATACCATGTTCGAAAACAGCAATTGTAAGATCATCTTCAGAGATACTGGACCGGGCTTTCCGGAATCGTCTATTCAATCCGCTTTTGATAAATTTTACAGATTAGGACATTCGAATACTGGAGGTACAGGTCTTGGATTATCAATAGTCAAAGGATTTGTTGAAGCGCATGATGGTTCTGTCGTTTTACGTAATAATATCAGTGGAGGTGCTTGCTTTTTAATTGAGATACCTGCTGAAACATCTTTTATTCAAAATCTAAAAAATGAATAAGCCTTCAATTCTAGTGATAGATGATGAGCCTCAGATTCGGAAATTACTCAACATTGTGCTGGAGAGTAACGGCTTTAAGGTTTCGAATGCGGCTAAGGGTTTGGAAGGCGTTTCGTTGGCTGCTTCTATACAACCGGATTTAATATTGCTTGATATTGGTTTGCCTGACAGAAATGGATTAGATATATTGAAGGATTTGAGGCAATGGTATATTAAGCCAATATTGATACTCTCAGTTCAAAATCGGGAAGAAGATATTGTTGGAGCTCTGGATCACGGAGCTGATGATTACATAACCAAGCCTTTTAGGACCGGTGAGTTACTTGCAAGAATCCGAACCTCATTAAGACGACAAATCACAACCAACAGTAGTAGCAAGTTGGTTACTGGAATTATTTCTATCGATTTTGAAGCCCGAACTGTCTTATGTAATGGCATTAACCTGAAGCTAACTACCACGGAGTATAATTTACTGGCATTATTTGTAAAAAATGATGGTAAAGTCCTAACACACGGATACCTGCTAAAGGAGATTTGGGGAGGTGGTTATCAATCAGAAACTCAATACCTACGTGTCTTTGTTGCCCAGCTTCGTAAAAAAATAGAGGTGAATCCTAACCAGCCAAAACTTATCCTTACGGAGAGCGGGGTTGGCTACAGATTTACTTCGGAATCCCTTTCATAGAGGCTATCAGGTCTGCCAATCTGTAGATAACAGTTATCATGGAATCTCTCATTAATGTAGATTTTTCCAACCTGGAGAGTTTATTCGTAATACGACATTAAAATCAACATCGTCTAAGGGTTCGGGTTCAAAGTCACCTGATACAGCATTAAAATAAAATATTTCCCCCCCAATATGTTCTCCTCCCGAACTTCCCTGACTTGTCCATACTGAAGCCTGTTCAGATGAGACCTCGGCTGCACTTAGTATAAAATAATAGGTCGAACTCGAATGTAATTCAAAGCCAGAGGGAAAATTTACAACATTCCATTCTGCATGCTCAACAGTGAATTGTACAGCAGTAAGAAAAACACCATTTCCCGGTATCGATCCATTGTAGAGACTAAGCGATAAGTTAATACCAGGGTCAAAATTGCTGACCTTAATTTCAATTTGTTGAAGTTCGCCGCTTCCTGAGAGTTTGAAACTTTGAGCTATGGCAGTCATTTCGGTGCCGGTATTTGTTATAGAATAATCTAATGAAGTTACTTCACTTTGTGCTCCAGGTGCGGAACTTAATTCATTGCCATATCCCTGAAATTTATCCTCCTCAGTATTATATATCATCATACCTGGAGAAGCAGAAAGCTGATTGCGTTGCGCTGTGGACATACGTGGCAACATAAAAGCTCCTGATTCAGATTTGATTTCAAAAGCCACACTTGGATTGATATTGGTTGAGCCGAGAACCATGCTGTTGGTACTTTTATCGAATAAGAATTCCGGATCCCCTGCAGCAGCATTTCCATCATTAAAAACAATTTGCTGATCGGATCCACCTGTTGGTCCAGCAGGACCCTGAAGGCCCTGTAGTCCCTGTATGCCCTGGGGGCCTACTAAACCTTGCAATCCCTGATCTCCTTTATCCCCTTTATCTCCCTTATCTCCTTTATCACCTTTTAAGCCCTTTGGCCCTATGTCTCCTTTGTCTCCTTTATCACCTTTATCACCTTTATCTCCGTTCGGACCATCATCGCCAAGGTCCCCTCTCTCACCTTTATCCCCTTTGTCCCCTTTAGGTCCTATAAGCCCCTGTGGTCCCGGATCACCTTTACTACCCTTCTCCCCATCGACACCATTTATCCCATTACTTCCATTTAAGCCCCTGTCCCCTTTGTCTCCTTTATCTCCTTTCGGACCCGTTGGTCCCGGAGTGCCACCATTCGCGGCATATAAAGCGAAAGGCACACTAAGAAGCTCGCTTGTCCCTGAAATGGAAAATGAGTTGCCTCCTGTGGGATCAGTTTCTGTTTTAATAAAATATGGTCCCTGTTCCCAGTTAATAAGGGAAATATCTCCACTAACAGAATTTCCATTGCCGATAATAAAACTGACAAGTCCGTTACTATTTGTAGTTGTTAGATGTATTTCTGAATAAACTTTTGTGCCATTAGGAGAGCCTTTTAATAAGCTGACTTTTGTACGCACATCGTGATTTGAAATCAGTTCTCCATCTCCATTCCGTATCACAGCCTGGTAGCTCATTTTGTGCGGAGATTGCGCAAATACATCAAAGTTATTTGTCAATAGTAATATCAGTATGATGGGAAAGGTCAACAGATTTTTCATAACTTAATTTGTTTTAGAAAATGAAACTGACTGAATAAATGTGTTTGCCTGCCAAACCTGAACGAAATACAGCGCCTCTGGCAATTCACTGATTAAAATAGGAGTGACGGCATGTCTCAGCCTCTGGATGATGAGAAGATTTCCTTTCACATCATAGACTCTGGCCAAATAATCTTGCGCCTGGAGTATACCTTCATCAGTTGATACCTGGAGGTATAAAAATTGATTTGCAGGATTAGGATAGAGTTTAAAAAATGGATCCCTGCGAAGGTCATTGATCCCCACAAGGGCCAACTGAAATGGTTGTTGAACACCGGGATTCACATGTCCCGTTTCTCCAGAGACTGATGCAACCTGAATCTGTCCTATAGAATAGGCAACCGATCCATTTAGGGAAAGAATATCGCCCCCGGAAGAGACAACTCCTTGTTGTGCGAAGAGCGATTGAGGTAGGCAAAAAACCAACCACAGAAAGTTTGTCACTTTCATTTTAATATTCATGGGATTAAATTTACTTTTGGACAACAGGAGACCCAAACGAATTCGCAGGATCACGATGCCACGCAATCAATTGATATGTTCAAAAATAAAATCAAAAGTAACAACGGGAAATTCCGTATAAAGTAAAGTAGGAATAACTCGCTGATGTAAATGTATTATTTGTTTTGGTAATCTGACGCTGATCAATTGTATCTGCCTTTCATTCAATAGTATATATTATTTACAAGACCTATACATAAAAAATGTATACGTAGGTGTGGGATATAACATTGACAGGCGTTACAGGGTGTGTTCCGATTGTCACATTTCAGAACCTCTCATAAATTTGTGAATATTCGCCTGAAAATCTTTATAAAATCTTTATACTGAATCTTACAAATATTATATATTCCTAATATATTTTGTGGGAGATTTGTCACCAGAAGAATCTATGTAAATGTATGGATGATGTCTAGTGTACCGCTGATCTGTTTTCATATCAAAGTTTGCGATAGGACGTACATTTTAGTATACGCATAATCCGATTTACAACCATATTATGAATTCACATTAAGTTGTTGAAAGGGGAGTACAAGTTGTGGGTTCCCAAACAGTCCAACGTACTACTCTTCTTTTTATTCTTTTGGGAAAAAGGGCGGCCGAGGGATGAATTGGCCGGAGGTGGAGGCCAAAGGGCCTCCCTCCTTTTTTTATATACCAACTGTCTGCAAACAAAATAATCTTCGCACATTGAAGTCTATTGAGCTTCTATATTTT
>JBBREG010000093.1:0-11984 GCA_038203125.1 Chitinophagales bacterium | reverse complement strand
TTAGCATTAGCCTCAGCCTCAGCCTTGCATCCGTCTTCGCCTAAGTCTCCGCCTTCGCCTCATACTTTGCATCAGTCTTAGCCTCCTCTATTGCTTCATGTTTTAATTCCATTACTCTTTCAAGGAATTCTGTAATGCTTTACACTAACCATCCCCTCACCTTTACGATTCATACTAATGAGGATCAACCATTTCCCAAAAAACCAAATACGTTAACACTTTAAATTCCAGTAAAATGAATAATGATAAATCAATTGATGTATTAAATTCCCTCGTCACCATCAATAATGACCGCATCCAGGGATACGAAACGGCCATTGAAGAAACCGAGGATCAAGATCTGAAAACTTCCTTTTCGAAATGTATCAAAACAAGCCAGGAATGCAAGCATGAACTTGTCAATGCTGTAACAAAACTTGGTGGAACACCTGATGATGGTACACGAATCGATGGTAAAATTTATCGCGTCTGGATGGACTTCAAAGCCATGGTAACTGGCAAAGACAGGAAGGCAATCCTTAATTCATGTGAATATGGTGAAGACGTTGCCGTTCATGCGTATGAAAGAGCGATGAAAGATGAAGACCTCTCCGCTGAACACAGCACCATCGTCACAGCACAATATGCTAAGATCAAAGCTGATCATGATACAGTGAGAAGTATGCGTGATGCGGAAGTAGAAGCATAATATCAGAGGACAATCAGATATCAATAGAAAGCGGCCTGATTATGTCAGGTCGCTTTTCTTTTTAGGCCATGCCGGGATGAGTCCGCCATGGCTAATGGAATCTACGGGATGGTTTGGAGGGATATAAATATTTTCTCCATCTGGCAGAAAACAGATTAAATTGACAAATAAGCGTTTGAAAATCAATTAGTTATGACAGTGTGGCATACCTAGGTGCGCCACACTGTCTGAAGGCATTGATTATCAGCAAGTTAATTCATTTTTTTGAATCACTTTCGGCTTACCAAAACTTCTTTGTTGGATTCCAAATATTAGTTCTAAAATGGCGTTCTTTCTTAAATTCAATTGAAATAAAAATCCTCATACTCCTGCTGTCTCCCTTTGTTATTGGGATATTTTCTTGTCGCGAATGTGGTCCTTTCCCGAATATGTTTAAGGTCAAAGGCCTGGAATGGTTCAATTATGAGGCGTTGTATTCCGATACTGCAGTTCACAAACTGGTTTTGTCAGATATGGGTGATTCGGTTGATTATCAGTTGTACTCAATTTATATCAGACCGATACAGGAGACGTATTTTACTGAAAACACGAAAAGTTGGAATTTTGATTTCATACAGTCGGCGTACGCTTGTGAGCCAGTTACACCTCAAACCGACGAAACGATTGATAGTATCAGTATTACCTCTACAAAAGATTACAACTTAAGTCATCCCGCTGGTACTAATCTGTCAGACCTGTTTGATATTGTCGTGCTTGATGAAGCAAATTTTATTCATTATGAACGGTTTCAGTTGCAAGACTACGTACAATGGAAACCAGAGGTACCAAATATTCTGATTTTATTCTTACGAGAACCACCTTTGAATACAACAGAATTTACATTTGAAGTTAAATATTATCAGGACGGTATTGATAATGACTTTTTTAAGTTGGTTACTAATACAGTTGTCATTAAAGGGAAATAACTTATGGCAGTTATGCAATTACAAACAATGAAAACAGATTAGATACCTGATAGACGAATGATGAAATATTGTGGCATTGAATTGAAAGGAGATGAAGCCCGGGTGATCGGCATCGAAACTAATGGGGATGGTTATACTGTTTCCGCAACGGGAATTGACCGGTTTAAAATCAAAGACCCTTCCAGTCAACAGGATATCCAGTCATTTGCAACAGCGTTTGAAAAATTTCTGGCTGCGGGACAATTTGATGCAATCGGCATCAAAGGACGAATGACCAAAGGTAGATTTGCCGGAGGATCAACGTCTTTTAAAATGGAAGGTATTATACAACGAATGACGTATCCAGTTTCCATTATCAACCAAGCAACCATGCGATCCAAATTAAAAGATATAGATCCTGATATGACAGGCTGTAAAGACTATCAGGCAGAGGCGTTGAAGGTGGTGTTGACGATGATGGCCCTTGCACACCAGTAATCTATCGTGACTACATGTATGAGGTAAGCAAATCATTGAATTCATATACCTTACGGACGTATCGTCTTATAGCTTAATCAGATCATGCGGAAAACCTTGAATGTTCTATGGATACGAACCAAATAGAAGAAATTTACAACCAGACTTTTCCCGGGTTGGCATTTTTTTACAGGGATACGACGCTCTCTGACAACCTGATTTCAAAATACAGAGTGGGACAGATCCTTACAGAAAGAGGGTTTACAGATATATCGTATAAGGCAGGTGGCCTGGTGACGAATTGCCGCTATTTAATCGCATCCGCACATGCTAAAAATTTATCTGCCATAGATCCTGAATCTGAAAAATGTGGCCACGTACTTTTAGTTTCAGATTCCTTTTTTAAAGTGTTAGACATTTATACCATTGGCGAAAAGACACAGATCTGCCTTTTGGAAATTCCTGAAAAAGCAGTAGACATTTTTGCAGGGGCAACGTCTGATGTCGAAGCTGCTATAGCTAAAAAAGCTAGAGAGAATCTGGATGAAAAAATTAATAGTACTCCTGTTGCAGAACTTCAAACACCGGAATGGAAAGAACGGACCCAGTTTCCTATTGGTATGAATGATATGGGTGATTTTTTCTATCAGGGAATAGGCGGAATGGAATAGATCAAGGTTGGATAAGTTTTTGCTTCAAAATTTGATTACAGAAAGGAATTAAGAACCTTGGGTTTATTTCAAGAGAAACGAAAACCTTTTTTGAGAAAACCGGACTGGTTTTCAAAGATCCTGAACTACCACCATATGTTAAGTTTCAGGAAATAAAGCGATATTAATATTCCAAGGACATCACAGTCAGATTGTTTAGGGTCACGAAGTTAACCATAAGCTGGTTGTGCCTCAGGAGAACCAAAATCAAAATAATTCTAAAAGCGCTTGCGAAATCCAAATTTTACTTTAACTTTGAATCGCAAAGTACTTTTATATGGAGGAAAAAGATATATACCAGGAACTGAGTTCGATCCGTCAATTGATGGAGCGTTCTTCGAAATTTATCTCATTGAGCGGCCTTTCCGGCGTCCTGGCCGGGATCTATGCACTACTTGGAGCCCGTTTTGGGTTCCGGGCCATGGAAAACCTGGAGGGTCTCGGCCCAAACAGACCGGATGTGAAAGATGCCGTGGTCTTCCTGACAATGATTGCGCTGGCTGTATTTATATTGTCATTCATTACATGTTATTGGCTTTCGATGCGCAAAGCAAAGAAGAGGGGAGAGAATGTGTGGAACCCGGTCAGTCGACGATTGCTCGGTGCGGTGGCAGTTCCAATGATCACAGGAGGATTATTCATTGCCATACTCCTGATGCAGCAACAGTATTTTGCCGTCGCATCTGCCTGTCTAATTTTTTACGGACTGGCATTAGTGGTCGCAAGTCAATATACATTCAATGAAGTTAAATGGCTGGGCTTTTGTGAGATCTTGTTAGGTTTGCTCGCATTGAACAATCCAGGGTACAGCATCATCTTCTGGGCCATTGGGTTTGGCATCCTGCATATTCTCTATGGTACATTTATGCACTTCAAATACGAACGGTGAAAGTTAATCTGGATCAATTCGATAAGGCTTTTGAAAACAGGGTCAGGCTCCAGATCATGAGTGTGCTCGTGGCAAACAAGAGTTACGATTTTAATGCACTGAAGGATCTTCTCAAGGTGACGGATGGCAACCTGGCATCTCATCTAAAGGGACTGGAGAAGGAAGAGTACATCAGCGTGAATAAATCATTTATCGATCGAAAACCGAATACACAATACTCGATTACTACGAAAGGAAAATCGGCGTTTAAAAAGCATATCCAGGCACTTGAAAACCTGATCAGGCAACAAAAGTGAGATTTTTTTTGCTTGTTTACTTTGAAAATGAAAGTACTTTTGAGATACAATTAAAACTAAGAGATAAAAGATATTCCGTGATCGGTGTTCGGTAGCCAGTAATCAGTAACGGTAAACGGGTTTCGGTAAAACTGGATAATCAAATTTTCGAAAATTCATTTTTAAATAATAACAGCGTCATCTGCGTCTAAAAACTATATCAATAAAAAAAAATATGAAAAATATATTCATCATTCACACTTTGCTTCTGACCTTACCTGCGGCTGCACAGGATATCACGACGGAAGTAGATAAAATTTTTAACTATATCACGCCGTATGCACCGGGCTGCGTATGCGCATTCTCACAACACGGTAAATTGCTTTTCAATAAAGCATATGGGTCCGCGGATTTGGAGCGCAATGTTCCGCTGACGACCGATGCTATCTTTGATGCTGGGTCGGTTACAAAACAATTTGTTGCCGCAGCCATGCTGATCCTCGTGGAAGAAGGAAAAATTGCCCTGACCGATGATGTGCGCAAGTATATTCCTGAACTACCTGAATATGATCACGTGATCACGATCGATCATCTCCTGACACATACGTCAGGGTTGCGGGACTGGACCGGAATAATGCAGTTTGAAGATGGTAAGAGTGATGCATTTGACATGGCCCTGCGTCAGCGTGGACTCAATTTTATACCCGGAGATGAATTTTCATATTCAAACAGTGGTTTTGTGCTCGCTAAAGAAATTATATCGCGCGTATCAGGCATGCCATTCGGGGAATTCGCACAAAAGAAATTGTTCGATCCGCTGGAAATGAAATTTACGACTTACCGTCATGACTTGCGGGATGTCATAAATAATCGCGCACTTGCCTACGAAAAAGAAGACGATCAATGGAAACTTGCGATGCTGATGGACAATGCGCGTGGTGGTGGTGGTGCATTATTCAGTATACCCACAGACCTGCTGAAATGGAACGATGCCCTGACGACTGAAAAACTTGGAAAATTCGTAACAACAAAACTTCAGGAACCTGCAACGCTCTCCAATGGACGCAAGCTGGATTATGCACGTGGTCTATTCCTGGAAGAAAACCGTGAAGGAAAATTACTCTGGCATGGCGGAAGCGCATCTGGTTATAAAACCTTGTTGGGTCGTTTCTTGGATCATGGCATCTCAATTTCCATCATGTGTAATTCTGGGGAAGGACCCAATAGATCTTCCTATGCTATGCGGATCTTCGACCTTCTGGTGCCTGCAGTGGACCTGAAGCCTGACCAACAAAAAGGACCTCCTCCTGCATTTGCGGAGGGCGTCGATACCACAGGATTTCAACTGGAGCGCAGGGCAGGTTTGTATTTCAATGATTCAAATGGTGAGTCGATGCAATTGGTCATGCAGGATGGAAAGTTGCGTGTTGCGCAGGGTCCGGCACTTGTTGCCCAGAGCAATGATCATTTTAAACGTTGGGGTGCCAAACTGGAGTTCATGTCACAGGATGCATTTGAAATCCATTTTCTTTCTAAGGATGTATTTGACTTGCAATCGATGGAAGGTAAGACAACGCGATATCGTCGTGCTATACCTTTCGCACCTTCGTCAGATGAGCTTGCCGCATATGCAGGATTATACGAAAGCGATGAGCTCAAATGTATCTTTCAGGTAGAAGCAACGAAGGAAGGCCTTATGCTTTGGGTCAATCGGACTCCTGATAAACAACTTGAATTTAAACCCGTCGATCGCGATACTTTTCAATGGGGCAGGATGACTGTTCGTTTTATTCGGGATCGCAATGGTAAAGTCAACGTATTAGCTTATGCGAACCCAGTGTTTACGAGTGTCCATTTCGAAAAATTAGCAGGTAATCAGTAGTCGGTGTTCGGTAGTCAGTAGTTGGTGAACGGTAAACGGTTACAATATAATTATTTTAATAAGCGGAAATCAGTGTAATGGTTGGTAAGCATAGGACGAGGATGATTGGAGTTGTCGAAACATCCGTGGCTAAAATTTTTCAAAACCCTTTCCTCCCTTCTTCCATTAACCCTAAACAGTCAACAGTCAACAGTCAACAATCAACATTCAACAATTTCAATCATGGTACAAGCAAATAAAGTAGTCAATAATCAACCTCTTTCCTTTTTCAAATCAGTGTTGGTCGGAGCGATCATTGGATTGCTCATCATTTCCTTTTTCGTATTTGGCGTTGATGAACCCAATCCGGAATGGGGGAAACTATGGAAGATCAAACCACTTATTATTACGCCGCTCGCAGGAGCTGCAGGAGGTGTATTTTTTTATTTCATCGATCTCATGGCTTCGCGTGGGATGAATAGGACTGTTTCTGTTCTCCTGGGCATCTTTGGATTTATCGTTGCGCTATGGTTGGGAACGGTGTTGGGGTTGAACGGTACGATGTGGGATTAACAACTTTTGATTTTTGATTTGGGATTTCGGATTTGGTATATCAAAAACAGGTATGCGCAAATTTGATTCTTCATTTCCCAAACTACCTATTAGTTATTAACTCTTACCTATTAGTTGTTATCTATTAGTTGTTATCTATTAGTTGTTAACTATTTAAATTATGTATTCTAAACTCTATTGCGTATTGCTTCTTCTTATCTTTCTCTCCTGCATAAATTCTGCAACAGAGGATAAACATGTTGATGATTCAAGCGAAATTACATCGGATCAGGGTAGTATGGAAACAAAAGTTGATACGGTAGTGATCGTTCCTGAGATTTTTAATGAAGTCCCTGAATCCAATAGTAAAATTGTAGAGAGTGATTCAGCAACTCAATTTGTTTTTGATCGGGTGAGGTGGAACCTCAAGGATGGTAACAATTATTCTCACAGGGAAGAATTGTATAGAGAACTAATGACAAATCCTCAATTTCGAAGTCTGAAACAGGATGGTGTAATAGGCGTACTTGGCGAGCCGGATCGTAAGGATAACAATTATCTGTTTTATACCATCCATCAGAAGCATCTGGGGGCTTTGCCCATGCACACAAAAACCATGGTCATTAAGTTTGCTGATGATAGGACGATCGAGTGGATTAAGATCCATGAATAGGAGAATGAATAACACGTTCATATCATCTCGTAGATTCATTCCGGCTTTACTTTGTAGTGTGTAACAATCATGCGTGGTATCTACCTGACGTAATTATTTCATCTTTTAAAGTTCGTTATATGAAAAATATTCTTGCCTTACTGTTTTTACTCCTCTTGTCTGATGTGGCCTTCTCCCAGGATTTGCAATACACCGTCAAAGGAAAATACAGCCGTGGTGTCTCTAAAGAAAAGCTCAGTATGGCAAAAACGATGAGTGATATGCGCACCGGATATCCGTCATCATGGGTTCATGACTATACCTCTACTGAGATCGCCGTGACCAGCAAGGGTACGCTCCTGAAGGCATATGGAGTGAATGAGACATTAACTTCAGAACAACAATCCCTTTTGCAGTCTGCAGATATAGGCACGGATATCATTGTCGATATCGGATATATATATCTTAACCCGGTGACTCAATTCCCCGACATCCGAAAAATCCATTTCGTTGAAACAGTCGTTCCGGAGATCGAAGCACAATTTCCAGGAGGATATGAGCAACTCAGTACATATCTGGAGCGGAATGCGATCGATAACATCCATGATCAATTTTCAAAAGAGATGGTTATGGCAATTATCAGATTTACAGTATCCGAAACAGGTGAAGTAACCAAAGCAGAAATTTCAAAATCCTCCAACAATGCTGATATCGATCAATTATTACTCAGGACCATCAACCTGATGCCTTTATGGAAGCCTGCTCAGGATAGGAAGGGAATCAGAATCTCTCAGGAATTTGAGTTTACGGTGGGAAATCTGGGATGCTGAAGGTAAAGGCGGAGGCGGAGGCTAAGGCGGAGGCGAAGGCTAGGGCTAAGGCGAAGGCTAAGGCGGAGGCTAATGTTTATTGACCATGAAGGATCGTTAGATTGCAGCACAGGGTGTAGTCCTGTGCAACAGAGAATATCAAATCTCCCTGAAGCTCTGAAGGAGCGTCACAACAACATTCCTTACCCTGATTCCAACAGAATTGTCTTAAGTTGCAGGAATGAAATACACCTTCCTGACAATCATTTATATTCTTTTGATTGTATGCATCCAAATAACATTACCTGCACAAACGATTTCCCGGCAATCAATTGCTGACAGTCTTATTGGATGGAAAAAAGTATATCATTTTAAAGGAGCGCAGGAGTCCAAAAAAGTTGATGCTAAACTATATTCCGCAGCACAATTATCCATCTGCGATACCCTGGCCAACTGGATGCAGGCCACGTACATTCCAAAAGGTGGATTGGGAGATGTCAAAAAAGCAGTATCTCAAAAATTAGGATTATATAATCAACATGAGATAGCATTGCCGCAGAGTTATGGCGCTTATGTCAAGACGTATCTCGACCTCAGGTACAATAGTTTGCATAAAGTGGAACCAGCAAATGACAGTCATGCGTATTGGAGCGTGTTTGCCAACCAGGTGCCTGGATGGCCTGTGCGCGATATCATTACACCTGATCAATATTATTTTACCATGCCCTCCTATGAATCCTCTTCCGGCGGGGAGGAAGTCAGAAAATTCCAGGATCTGTCCCGTGTTGAAAACCTGAAACCGTATATTCATTTCTGGGTAAAGAGTATTGAATCCGGTGGCGGAACAGAATATGTCCTATTGTGCAAAGACAATCGATCCCCTTTTATCAGGCTCACAAAAGGTGAATATCTACAATTACTGGAAGCAGCCATTCCCCGAAATCATGAAACAGAAAAGAAAAAAATTGCAGACCAGAATTCTGACAATCCCAGGAATTTGGATTATTTTTTAAAAATTCTCGAAGAAAAAAATAGTCGTTTTCTGGCAGGTGTAAAAGGTAACAGAGAAAAATATAAGAACCGGTTAGACGAAATTGCGTTGACATCTGCGCAGCCATCCCTTACCGATCTTGAAAATGGTAGGGATATATTCAGTAGTGGATACCTGGCGGATCCTGAAGACACTCGAAATAGGGTACCCGTCTACAAAATAGATCCGGTGATGGCTGAACTTTGCAAAAAAGATAGCCCTCAATGGATCCTCGTAAGCTGGATGTGGTCACCCACGAATGCGGTTGAAAAACACATGCATGAATCCATTCTCCATCATTTCAATTTTGATTATGTCTATGATTTTTTCTTTAACCCATCAGCAGTGAATAGACAAGAATATCAACCGAAAAAATAGGGTCCAATTCGCCAACTCCTGCATATGAAATTCAGGATTTTATTTTTGTTCTTCATTCCCTGGCTTCCATGGGATATTTTGTCTGTCGGCACACAAATGCCGTAGGGTCATCGATTATAATTTGCAGAAGAAATGCTGGACAATTCAAAATTAATCAACCTGCTTGAGGATTTTTATATAGGTAGAACGAACGAAAAGTATACTCATATTATTGATGTACTCCATCACGGTGAAGTGTATCTCTACCTGCCTGCTGTTCATGACAGTAATGGTTCAGGACAATGGATAACATTGGCCGCAGGTGATAAGCTGAAATTAAATACTGTGTACAACGTGGATGGCATCAGGATTTTGGCAGCTTTTACTTCGGAAGAAGCTATTATTACCTGGGCAAAACAAATCGTACAGTATTACGCAATGGAAGCAAAAGATGTCATAAAGATCTGTGAGGAATATGGTATCGACCGGCTGATTATTGACAACTCTTTGCCAACCATGTTCGTTATGCAACGAAACCCGGGTGAGGTTCAGGTAGAAACCATATCATCAGGTACGCCTGTTCGCATTGGAACACCTGCCAGGCCTGTTGAAGGACATGTATTGGAAAAACTCAAACGAAACATTGCTGAAATACCTTTCCTGGAGAAAGTGTATCAATATGTCATGACCCGCAATGACGAGCACACGTTAATTATTGCGTTTAAATTTTCTTCAGATGATGATCAGGCTCAGCAGGCAGCTATTCAGGCAACGCAAAAGGCATTTTATGGTGAGAAGATTGACTTGCCGGTAGAGGTGTTTTTTATTGAGGCTGAATCCACTCATGAGCAGATCAGGAAGGTGGCCAATTCATTGATTCACACTAATATTTGAAGTCATTCAAAATGATTGAGTTGTGCAATATCTTATCCATTCGAAATGGGGCTCTCTGCCCTCGATTATTTCGCTGTCGCTAATAATCGGTCCCTGCGTTCTCCAGTTGCTGGTTCCTGCGGAACGACGCTCTTGCGAAACGCCGGGTCCTTTTGAAAAAGAAATTATGAATGAGCTTTTCGAAAAGCCCGGCGTTTTTTATGATGATGTTCCTTTAGGAAAGAATACATAAAAACGCAGGGACCGTTTTTGGCGCAGCAATAAAAACGAGGGCAGGGTATAGGGCGGCAGGCTCAATTCGACGCTCTTGCGAAACGCCGGGTACTTTTGAAAAAGAATTAAGAAAGAGCTTTTCGAAAAGCCCGGCGTATTTTATGATGATGTTCCTTTAGGAACGAATACATAAAAACGCAGGGACCGTTTTTGGCGCAGCAACAAAAACGAGGGCAGGACATAGGGCGGTATTAACCAATTGCCTGGATCTGATGGAAACAGACAGGGCTACTCTGACGGGTTTTTCGGTTATCTTAACATAGGGTTCTGCCCTGCGCTTAGATCTGACGGCCCACTAGGGTAGTAAAAGTTTATTTATGGAAGAATTTACCTCTCTGGAATTAGCCCTGTTGGATGTATTAGTCAAAAAATATCCATCCTTACAATCCCATCTCCCATTCCTAAAGGTGTCTGATAGACAATCAACAGAGGTTGGTATGATCGTAAATATCGTGTACAGCGACATGTCGGACAAGCTTGAGCCATCAGACATTGACGCACTCTTCAGCAACCAGGAACGGATCCATGTTAAAGGCCTGAAAAACGGATTAGGGTATGTGATTGATGTGACGGACGGAGAGATTCTGTTCATCGAGTTCATGACGTATGATGAGAAGTGGCATGGGAGATTTGATGATTATAAGATCGTGGCGAAGACAGATTAATCTGCCTATGATTTCAGGGATGCTCTGGAATACACTCAATAAAGGTAAATTCGGGCAGGTAAAATGGAAATTCAAGCAACGACATCAATGGCAAATACTTGACATGGTCCCCGGAGGGTATTCACTATATATTTTATTCTTCCTTATACTGGGTTTGGATACGAGTTGCCGCCATGCCAGGACAGACGTTACTACTCAGGAACAAACGAATTCACAGGAAATGAAAATCACACAGGCTACCTTAAAAGAAGTCCTCGACGCATTCAATCGCCACGACCTCGATGCGATTATGGAATATTTTTCAGAAGATTGTTCTTTCGATTTTCCACGTGGACCTGAGCCGTGGGGACAACGCTTCATCGGCAAGGCAAAGGTGCGGGAAGCACTGGCAGGCCGCTTCAAAGGGATCCCGGATGTACACTATGGCGATGACCGCCACTGGATCTCAGCAGATGGAGACCAGGGTGTTTCTGAATGGACACTTTCCGGTACGACCACGGCAGGTGTCAGTATTAAAGTGAGAGGTTGTGACCTTTGGGAATTCCGTGATGGAATGGTTACGAGGAAGGATGCGTACTGGAAGATTGTGGAGGTTGCGGGTAAATAGCTCAGAGGGCTGATATTTACCTTATCAATAGGAATGGGGTAGATTTGGATGCGGGTATACACGTGTTGGTCTGCAACCGGGTGACATTATTTTCTAAATGAATTTACATAATAAATACTGACTGGCATTTCCCGATAATGGTTTTAGCTTCTCTTATTGTATTTTTTATTGTTATTATAATTGTATTATCCAAACATCAATTTGCTCAGAATTATATATTAATCATATTACTTTCAATTTTAGGGCACCTCTTGCAACTTGATTTTTATTAGCATTTAAAAACATAACTCTTCCAAGGCTC
>JBBREG010000092.1:0-12148 GCA_038203125.1 Chitinophagales bacterium | reverse complement strand
CGTTTTCTCCAGGGTGGTGGCGAAAAATCCCTGGCCTTCGATGCCCGGAGGGGCTGGGGAAATTGTTATATCTGCTGTGCTCATGTGAATAATTGTTGAGGATGGCTACCTGCCACCGGCACTAATCCCATTTGAGGGCTCCTTTTTTGATGATATACGCAAATCCCAGGAGGAGAGTGCCTATGAAGAGCAACATTTCTACGAAACCAATAGTGCCAAGTGCCTCAAAATTTACGGCCCAGGGATACATAAATATCACTTCGACGTCAAACATGACGAAGAGGATGGCTGTCAGAAAGTATTTGATGGAGAAAGGGATCCGGGCATTGCCTACGCTTTCGATCCCGCACTCGAAGTTTTCGAGCTTGTCGGAAGTCTTACGTTTTGGACCGGCCAGGTGTGTCACCACCATGGTCGTCCCCACGAATCCTGCCGCGACCCCAAACTGAATCAGAATAGCAGCGTAATCAGCTGAATTTGACATAGTTATATTCTAAGAGGGGGTAAAATTAAGGTTTATTCATGAGCCGTGAGCAGGGATCGTGTTTTTCTGTTGACGATTGATGTCAGTCTGAGGCAGTGTTGATAGAGTTGAACATTGTTTTCTTCGAAAACAAACGGTTGAGGTAGTTTAGTTTTTTTGTTCATGTTGCAGACGTTGTTTCCCATAGGCATTCAAATTGTTACCTGGAGACTGTGTTGAGGGAGTTGAGCATTGTTTTTATCATTCTTGGCCCTGAAGGGGCCAAACATCCATAACGGCGGGTCGAACCCGCTGCAGAGATGCAGCCCGTTGAGACAGAATTATCCAATACAACTGTAGGGCCTTCTTTTCTAAACTTTTTAAACTGTTTGTTTCCATAGGAAATAATACTCAAATTTCTCAACACTTCATCAGAAGTAGAGACAGAATAATCGCAAAAAACTGTAGGACCTTCTTTTCAAACTTTCTAAACTGGTTGTTTCCGAAGGAAACAATACTTAACTTTCTCAACACTGTCTCCACGAGACAAATCTGTTGAACATGATTTTACAAACTCAAGAGTATATCAACAACCGTCGAGCATGATATCACAAACTCAAATGTAAACCGAACTGATTCGTTCTTCCTTCCATCCGATACCTTTCGATCTCTTCGTATTGCTTATTCGTAATATTCTGAATGGAAAAGGATGCATCCAGTTTCGGATTGATTGAATAGCCGATCCGACCATTATAAATTATATAACCTTCCGGCTCACTGCCGGGATAAATGAAGACCTCATCGATGCGACTGCGACCGCGTGCCTGGGCTGAGGCATTAAATTTTTTGAAAGAAGTATAAACTGATGCAAAACCGGTGTGCTTTGATTTGTACGGAAGTACATCATTGAAGCGGCCTTCAGATGCATCCCATGCATTGAGATAAGAATAACCAGCCTGCAATTTTAACCATGATAATGGGAGATAGTCTGCTGTAATTTCAAATCCTTCCATGATCGCATTGTTCAGATTGATGACTTCAAATTTCAATGGCTCACCAGGAAAAGATCGCTGTTGGTATGAAATCAGATCTTTGTATCGGTTATAAAAAATTGAAGCGTCAATTTTGATCTGAGGCGTGATCGTCATACGAGCTCCGAGTTCAGCACTAAGTATAAGTTTTTCTGCTCGCAATAATGGATTAGGTAAAAATGATAAACCACCACCTTGTTCAAATTTTGTATAGCGTTCTGCAATGGATGGGTTTCGAAATGCACGAGCCAATAAGGCGCGGATAGAAACTCTACTGGTTGCTTTATAGACTGCAGCTATTTTTGGACTGATGTTACCTTCCGAAAATATATTTGTTATCGAATATTCATCAAAACGAATACCCCCTGTTATTATAAAACGATCACTGATCATCCATTCATCCTGGACAAATGCGCCAAAATTCCATGCGGTGTGAACACCATATAAAACGGTATCAGGACGACCATCAATGTAATCGCGTTGTACCTCGATACCTGCGATCAGGTAATGATCATTGCCAATACTGATATCGAGTTGTGTATTGTTGCCACCTCGGTGGACGATCACTTTTTCAGTGTCGATAAATTGTTTTCCAAAATTGACATTCGTGCTGTCATTTCCAGGATCGTCATTGAAAACAAAGTCCGTAATTCCTCCGTAGTAATAAAATCGTGTGGAATACTTCACGTTGGCGTGGGCGTATGCAGTGTAGATCGCGTCTGCGTTGATTTCCCTTTTGTGTTGGGTGTCATCTTTTCGATGTTCTGCCACGCGGTAGGCATCCGTCCTGCTCAACCATGTAGCGGGTGTATCATTAAAGATGTCATTGTACATCGCTGACACCTGGAAACTTCTGTTAGGCGAAAAATGATAAGTCAGTTTTCCAAACGCATTGTAGGTTGTAAAAGAAGATTTTTCACGATGACCTTCATTGCCGCGAGCACCACCATTAAATACATACGACCATTTACCCTGGGACTCACGATGTGTGATACCGAGCCTGTAAAAATCATGATATCCGTCATACATAGTGTAGGCCGGCGGCTTTGCATGCAAGCCGTATTCAAGTGAGAAATCTGTGTGTGGTACCGTATCAGCATTTAATGTGATGACATTAATGACACCACCCATCGCGCTTGAACCAAAAAGCGAGGAGTAGGCGCCCTTGATAACTTCAATTCGTTCTATGGCACCGAGGGGTACAAGATTCCAAAGTGCACCACCGGATTCGGGAGTAATGGCGGGGCGACCGTCGAGGAGCAGGAGTACACGATTGCCTATTCCGCCACCAGCGGTTTCGGAAGCGCCGCGGATGGAGAGTGACTGTACGTTGGACCCGCTGGATCGTGTGACCTGGATGCCGCTGACATCATGAAATGCATCATCGAAAGAACGGATGCCTTTCGCGGTCAGGGCGGCCTGTGTTACGACGCTTACACTCGCGGGCGCGAGATGGAGGCTCTGGGTTTTTTTAGTGGCAGAAATGACGATCTCATCGGCGAGATAAATTTCCGGATGAAGTTTTACTTCGATCGGAGACGTGTGGGCTAAAACATGGCTCGTCTGAAAGCCGATCATAGTAAAGGTCAGGTGAACGGTCCCTGAGGGAAGGTTTTCTAATGTAAAATTTCCCTTCTGGTCTGTGTTGACACCGATCGAGGAACTGTCGAGATGGACATTGACATAAGAAAGACCTTCTCCTGTGCTGGCATCGAGTACCCTGCCGCTGATCGTGTATTGAGCAGACAGGAAATGCCATGACAGGAGAAGGCCTAAAGAGAAAAGTACTTTTTTGATTATTAAAACCACTCTTCAACGAAGCCGAGATCAGCCTTGAAATTGATGGTCAATTCGTCTCCTGCTTCCACCGTGATGGTTGATGGCGCCGGGTCATTAATGGCCGTAATTATATTGCCCCCACCGATATCGATTTTTAAAACAATACCAGAACTCACTGTGGTAGGGTCGCCATGGTGAACACCCAGAGTTGCCGTACGTAATGATGGATCGGTGACAAAGTCATGACGGAAACCAACAGCAAGGGCAGAATAGGTGCCCGGATCAACCGTAAGGGTATAGTTATACTGTGTCACACCAGGCTGAATATTGATGACCAACGGATTCTGGGCATTCACCGGTGCTCCCAGTGCAAATCGGCCACCTGGAAATCCAGGGAACAAGGAATTTTCAGGAATATCTCCCCATCCGGCTGGTGGATTCAGGCTGAAAGCCGGGAAAAGTGTCAACTGGATCTGTCCACTGTCCTTCCAGGTATTCCACAATTCGGTCTCTTCAAACGTGATCGTACCAGAAATGGTCGCTGTTGTGGGTTCGGGATCGTCCTTGTCGCAACTGGTCATGACCATCATCGGCATGAGAGCTAACAATGTGATTTTCAATGCAAAAGATAAAAATTTCATGTTTTTTAGATTATGTCTTTAATAGACTGCAAAAGTGGGGGTGGAGGTTGGTGAAAAAGTAACGCGGTGTGTTCGATTAATAACTACTCAGACTATGATTTTGGATTTTCACGGTTTTATGCACGGGGTGTTGCAGGGCTTTGCAGGGTGTTGCAGGGCGTGGCGGGGTTTGGCAGGGCGTGGCGGGGTGTTGCAGGGCGTGGCGGGGTGTTGCGGGGTGTTGCAGGGCTTTGCAGGCGTGGCGGGGTGTTGTGCGGGGCGTGGCGGGGTGTTGCAGGGCTTTGCAGGGCGTGGCGGGGTGTTGCAGGGTGCTGCGGGGCGTGGCGGGGTGTTGCAGGGTGTTGCAGGGTGTTGCGGGGTGTTGCAGGGCTTTGCAGGGTGTTGCGGGGTGTTGCAGGGCGGTGGCAGGGTGTTGCAGGGCTTTGCAGGGTGTTGCAGGGTGTTGCAGGGCGTTGCAGGGTGTGGGGGGTATTGCAGGGTATTGCATGGAGTTGAAGGTTGGAGGGTTGTTAATACTATATGAATAGCGGGTAGAAGCCGGTACAAAAAGGATTACTCAGGACATATATGGATTCACCAATTACATAACTACAATGGCAAAGTACTTTCGATTTGAAGATCTTGAAATTTGGAAAGAAGCGATTCTCATTGCTTCAGAATTATTTAAAATCGCCAATGAGCTTGAAGCGAAAAAATTATGGCGTTTCGCTGATCAGACTAGAGGTGTGGGTATGAGCATACCTAATAACATATCGGAAAGCACCGGAACAAACCTCATCGGTGAGCAAACCCAGTTTTTGCGCTATTCAAAGAGAGAATGTTATGAAGCTGCTACCATCCTAGTCATCCTGAATAATGAAGGTTTAATCACATTGGAACGAAAGGACGAATTGTATCACCGTCTTTATGTTCAATGTGTAAAAACCCAAAATTATTCTGATTCACTATTAAGAAGAAGCAAGAGCGCTGCTAAATAGTATTTGCGATTGTGCTCACTGCTTTAAACGATAAGTTGATTTTTCTTTACCATAAACTCATTGACATAAATCCTGCACAGCAGGATAAACACCGATATCAGTAAAGGTCCGAAGATCAACCCTATAAATCCGAAAAGTTTTAAACCGATGATGACTCCAAATACCGTGACGAGGGGATGTACATTTCCAATCTTACGCGCCAGTGTGAAGCGGAAAATATTATCCACTGTTCCGATCAATCCAAAACCAAATATCAGCATGATGATACCTCGCACTGGTTCGTCATTGGCGAAGAAGATGATGGCGAGCGGTACATACGCGAGAGCGGCTCCAATGATTGGTAACATCGCCGTAATACATGTAACGACAAACCAAAACCAGGGTTCGTTGACACCGAGGATAAAATAGCCTATGATCCCGACAACCCCCTGCATGAAAGCGATAACCGGAATCCCGATGGCATTGCTGATGACGATGTTTTCCATCTCCTTTCCGAGGCGTGACACATTTTCATCTTTGAGCGGAATGGAATCATCGAGCCACCTTTCCATTGCCCGACCATTGGCCAGCATAAAGAAGAGAATGAAATACATAAAGAAGATCGTCACCAAGGTGCCGAAGGTTGCATCCAGGATTTGAGGGACGACACTTGCTACGAACGTGCCAAACTTGTTTAGATTTTCTGTATTCACCAGTTCGAAGCCGATCCGGTTTTCAATATTGGTGATCACAATCTTTAGCGATTCGACCAATTCGTTGGAATGGGCAATGGCGTAGGTCACTTTAGAGGACAACATCTGGACCAGCAGCCCGATGGGGATCAGGATCATGAGGAAGGTGAGGATCATCAGCGTGGCGGCAGCGAGCCCGGGTTTCCATTTCCTGGCTTCTACCAGACGGAACATCCATTTGCGGCAGAGTATATATAAGGTAACGGCTCCAAGAAGGGCGGGCAGGAAGGAATAGAGCTCAAGGGCTAACAGGGTACCCAGCAGGACAAGGATGAGCAGAAAAAAGATCTGGCGGATGCGATTTTGAGAGATGAATTGATCTTCCATACTCAAAGAAAGGAAAAGAGGAGCAATGGAGCAAGGGATCATGCTTACACTTCGGCAAGCACAGCTCACCGCCTGCTTACCTCATCCTCTGGCTACAGGAACCGGGAGCGATTCACCATTTCTTTTTAGGATGCTTCCGGTAGTCGGGTGAAACCATGTACACATGGGATAATTTAGGATGCCACGACGTAGGTGTTACCTGAGATGGAGCTGCTAAAAAACATATTATAAAAAAATGAATATGGTGTAAGCCAACAATGACAGGCGTTATGTCCAAAGGATATCGACGAAATCCTTTTCATTGCTCACGTAGCGGAGGTGTTATATATAAAAGCCCGACACCATCTCATACCCACAAGATCATCTCCTACATATTATCAATCAAAACTTCCTTCAAACTATTTCTTCACCCCGTTTTTGCCATTCATCCATTGGAAATCGCAATTCAGTCACCTTATATTTACACTCTTTCCGGCCAACTGATCAAAAGCTATCACATGGCATCCGGTGAGAAATTAATTGACTTCTCTGCAATGCCAACAGGCATGTACAAGGTGAGAGCGAAAAGCGATGAAGATTATTTTTCCGTTCGGGATCATGATTGATTAATGAAATAAAAGAGTATATACATTATTGCTCTTATACTAAAATAGAATGACTTTTCCTGAATAGAAATGAATCTGAATGATATAGCTATATTAGTGGTAGGGAATTCCTTAGGATTATTCCTGATAAGTGGAAGGGACTGCTGAGAATAAAACTCTCTGCAGGAAGATATTTTTTTATTTTAAAATCCTGACGTCATGAAACTTCACATTTTTCTTTTATTTTTTTGTTTGAGTCCTATTTTAAACCTGGACTCCCAATGTCCTTCATCTGAAATTTTACTAACAACTCAGGAAGAGGTCGATAGTTTTCACATAGATTATCCAGCCTGTTCAAATGAGCCCGTCCGGCTTCGGATTAAAGGTGACCAAATCACACAGCTTCTTGGTTTGGATGGGTTAGATACAATGCGCAGTCTAATCATTCAAAATACACCGAATCTCTCTTCCCTCTCAGGACTTGAGGGATTGAAGTTTGTTGACGGTTTATTAAGTATTGATTCAACAGGAATCGAGGACTTATCAGGATTGCAAAATTTAGAAAAAGTCAGATTTCTTTTTGATATATCACACAATCAACATTTAAAAAATTTGAGCGGTCTGGAATCTCTGGAAAAGGCACAGGCCATCAATTTATCTCACAATCCAGGTCTTGAAACTCTCGAAGGGTTAAGTTCCATTGACAATTTGAGTCTTAGTATCTACTATTGTCCACTTCTGATTAACCTGGCAGGAATGTCTTCATTATCCCAACTGGAGCAATTATACCTGGCCAATAATGCTAATCTAAAGGACCTGACAGGACTTGACCAGATTACCAATGTCCAAAATGATATTAATATCATAAATAATCCTCAACTCACGTCACTGCGCGGCCTTCATTTTCTTGAGACATCAGGCGACCTCAGTATCGAAACAAATTCTAATCTGGCATGGCTGACCGGTTTAGAAGCACTGACATTGGTGAAGGGTACTCTGAAGATTGACGGCAATGAAGCTTTATCCACTCTGACCGGATTGAATAATCTCAGCCATATAGAAAAACAATTCGAAATAGTTAACAATGATCAATTGAATAGATTACAGGCTCTCAATTCTCTGGAAATAATTGAAGGTGATTTTATTATAGTTAACAACCAAAAAATGGAGGACCTGCAGGGACTCGAAAATTTGAGGACTATTGGCGGGCAATTTTTGGTCCACGATAATTCACTGATGGAGCGTTTAACAGGTATTGATTTTGTAACAATGTTTGGTTCAATTGCAATTCATTCAAATGAATCACTTTCGATTTGTTCTGTTTCCAGTATCTGCGATCACATACTCCAGGGCGGTACTACAACGATTGATGGAAATCTACAAGGTTGTATGGATATTTTACAGGTATTGGAATCATGTGCAGTGTCCTCCCGTAATCCGGTTGAACACCATGTAACCCTTTCGCCTAATCCAGCTAAGACAATTGTTTTCATCGATGGTGTCCAGAATGCATTTTATTCGTTGTATGACAGCCAGGGAAAATTGTATCACAACGTAGAGCCTGGAAAAAACGAGATAGATGTGACTGATCTTGTGCAGGGATTGTACTATTTGAAAATCTGGAATCGTGAAGGAGTCACCGTTAAATCTCTTGTTAAAAACTGAGAAGGAGGAAAGCTGTAAAGGTCTAAAAGATAGGTAAGAGAGGAAAGCTTGAAGGGAAGAAGAGACATTTACCTTACATCTACTGAAGGGATAAATTTCTGACGAGAGGTACATTTAGCCAAACTACACGACGCAAACCAACTTTTTCAATTATGCAATTTTTTTGATGAATTGTATAACGAACTCTACTAAATATCCCTATAATTTGCCATAAATTTTACATTTCACCTAAACAACTTATGACATGGCAAACAGCTCAAAATCGGGCGGCAATTCAGGTGGTAGCAAATCTAATCCTGGCAAAAAAGGTGGTGCAGGCAATACAGGAGGTGATGATTCTGCGAAAGAATCTAAGAATGATGCGGGAAAATCTGCAGCCGGTAAAACAAGCGTACCCGGCAATACAGGCAAGAAAGGTGGTGGTCTGTCAGGGGGTGGAGGCAACTCAGCTACTGGCAACAAAGGAGGACAGGGAAATGAGCGCAGCCGGAATAAGAAAGAAGGCGATAATTCTAATGCCTAATTGCTGTCATCGAAGTTGTTAGGTTTGCTGATTCCGCAAACCGCTATTGTGAATCCATTTGCAACTAACATTTTATTATCCGTGTTCTATTTGAGATTCCCTCCTGACGGCACCGGTCTCCGCGTGTCAAATCTTACTAAACTCCTATAAAATTGAATAAGCCAAGGCGATATGCAATTCGAATAGCAGGGGGGATCCTGGGGCTATTCCTGCTCGTGGTAATTGTCGCCTATACCGTCATCGCCCTGAAAAAGGACAGCATACGCATGATGGCGATCACACAAATTAACAAACAGGTGAAGGGCACTGTAGAGATAGGTGATCTGACACCTAACTTCTTCAGGACATTTCCCAATATTTCTGTTCGATTGACTGATGTCAGTATTCGGGACTCGTTGTGGAATGTGCACCATCACGAATTCCTCGAAGCAGAAAAAATTTACATACGTATTCAGTTTCTCAGCCTGATAAAAGGCAAACCGAAGATCGGGAAAGTAATTGTAGAAAACGCTACGGTTCATTTGTATACAGATGAATGCGGTTATTGTAATCTGATCCCTACTGAGCGAGTGAGCTTTTCAAAGGGTAATGCGGATATTCCTGACGTCACCTTTTACAACACGCGCCTTATTTCCACAAATGATTTTTTAAATTCATATCATGATTTCGAGGCGAAATATTTGAGTTGCTCCGCTACAAAGGTTGATACCATGTATGATATGGAAATTGAAATGAAAACACTCGTGCATAGCCTGGGTTTCAATATGGCAAAGGGGAGTTATTTGAAAGAAAAAGAACTTAACGGAGAATTTCATATCGTATATGATCCAAAAAATAAAATTTCACTGGACAAAATTGAACTTGAAATAGACAATCAACCCTTTATCATTGACGGGAACTTTCTCCTCCATACACAACCAAAATCCTATAACCTGAATATCAGTACGGAAAATGTAAATTATAAAGTTGCCTCCGGCTTATTAACCCAGGCGCTGCAACAAAAAGTGGATTCCTTTGATATTGTCCAGCCTTTCAATGTTTCGGTTGGATTAGTGGGCGCCATGGAGTATAAAGCAAAGCCACTTGTCAATGTACAATTTCATGTGAATGATGCAGATATGACCACGACCGTGGGAGCTATGTCTCATTGTACATTTAATGGAAGTTTTGTTAACCAGGTGGACAGTTCTGAGATACCCGGCGACCTCAATTCAAAGTTTACCTTTAATAATATAACTGCAGAATGGTCGGGAATACCGATTACCTCAACGCTGTTGGAAATTAGTAATCTGCTGAATCCGGTTCTAAGTTGTCACCTGCAATCGTTGTTTGATTTGCAGGCCCTGAATGGGGTTACAGAAAGTTCGACCATTGAGTTTCTTAAGGGTAATGGCATCCTGGATGTTAAATATGATGGTCCGATGACTATAGATACAGTCTATCCTTCTATCAGGGGTACATTTTCACTTTCGGATGCTGATTTTAAATATACCCCCAGGGATTTATTATTTCAAAATTGCAGCGGCAGTATTGAGTTTTTAGATGAAGATGTCAATATTAATAACCTGGCTGCTACGGCAGGAAATACCAAATTGTTGATGTCTGGAAAAATCATCAACCTGCTGAACTTATTAAATGATGCGCAGGCCCAACCTGAGATGATATGGAATATTTCAACTCCCGACCTCAACCTGAATGACTTTATAACCTTCGTGCGACCGCGTGCCCAAATTAATCCTGTCAAAAAGAGCAGGACAAATAAGGTGATCAAAGCAGCCGAAAATATTGACCGCTTTCTGCGTGATGGAGCTGCCGAGTTAAACATTGATGCCGGAAGGATCGTGTATAAAAAATTTGTTGCAACCAATGTAGCCGCTTCGATCACGCTGGTTGACAGCAGGATATTATTTGACGATGTTGCTCTAAACCATGCGGGTGGAAAAGCCAGGCTAAAAGGCTCACTGGTCAATGGAAACCAGGCAAACCAATTGTCACTCAATTCATCCATAGATAATGTGAACATCCCGGTTATCTTCCAGGCATTCGATAATTTCGGCCAGGATGCGATCACGTCTCAAAATATCAAAGGCCAGATGTCGGCCCAAATACGTATGACAGGGGTTATTACGGATAAAGCTACAGTGGCAGAAAATACAATGAAGGGCACTGTTGACTTCAGTGTACGGAATGGTGAGCTTATCAATTTCGAGCCCGCAGTAAAGCTTGCCGCAACAGCCTTTAAAAATCGTGATTTTTCGCATATACAATTTGGTGAATTAAAGAACCGTATATCCATAAATGGGTCTGCGATCACTATTGAAAGAATGGAAATTCGTTCGAATGTAGTTGTCCTATTTGCCGAGGGAATATATGATACGAAGAAGGGGACAGACATGAGCCTGCAGGTACCTTTAAGTAATTTGTCTAAAGCAGAAAATGATATTAAAAATACCGGTAAAGTAGGCCTGAACGTTCGGTTACGTGCTAAAACGGGCGCTGATGGGAAATTGGGGATCAGTTGGGATCCATTCAATAATGCTACAAAGGAAAGAAAAGCTGACGCGAAAGCGGATCCTGTACGTGATAGCACTGATGCGAAAGAAAATTCTGGTAAGGACTAAAATCACAATTGATTCGCAATCCGTAAGATCAGGATGATGGTGAACATGAGGAGTGGAAATTTAACATCAGAATACCAGTTCGGATTGAAAGAATTTATTACTAAGGACGATCACTTATTCCGGACCACCATACTTCTCAAAAAGCACTCAAGCTGGTTATCTGTTTTTTCAAAAAAAATACTGGTGTTCATCAACGGCATTATCATTTAAATTCCAATTATCAAAGCGGGATGATGGAGGATGATGCTAAAAATTTTTGGGGTGAATGATGGAATGAAATGGTATTGATGGGTAAGATGGTTTGCGAGGGAGGATAATACAAAAAATGATGCTATTGGAAAAGTAGAAAGTATTCAAATTCAAAATTTATAACGACATATTTATTTAATTAATATATAAAGTTCTGTCTATCCGCCTTTTCCCCGATATGTTGCAAACGCAAACAAACGTTTACTTACGTATACGAACGAATAAAGGTCGTTCTCACGTTCCCACGTTCCCACGTTCCCACGTTCCCACGTTCTCGCGTTCTCGCGTTCCCACGTTCCCACGTTCCCACGGTCCCACGTTCCCACGTTCCCACGGTCCCACGGTCCCACGTTCCCACGGTCCCACGGTCCCACGGTCCCACGTTCTCGCGTTCTCGCGTTCTCGCGTTCTCACGCTTGTGCCGAGAAGTTAAAGTAGGCAAAGTTCTTTAACATGTTGCAATGAAGATGATACAGACAGGGTGCTACCTGTTGAAGTATCGGCTACACTGCCCAAGCTGGGTAGCCAAACCACTCCAAGCTGCTAAAGTTGTAAAA
>JBBREG010000091.1:0-12214 GCA_038203125.1 Chitinophagales bacterium | reverse complement strand
GTGCTTTTATACCCACAGCATCCATGATCGCATTTTCATCAGCCGATGGCATGGACCGGATCGTATATAATCTTGTGAAATAGCCTGCCAGCATGGCAATCAGCGGAATGATGCTATACTCCTTATGATCGCTCATGATCATCGCGATCTTCATTGTTTTTACCACATCACCTGACACAATCGCATCCTGTAATTGAAATACATTGTACTCGCGGCTGATCCCGATGAGATCAAGTATTTCTGTGCTGGTGACGATGCCTGAAGTCGTATGTATGCCTTTCAGCTTTTTAAGTTCAGGATATAATTTTGATATCTCCCCTCCGATCAATTCGATCATCGCTTCAGCAGCTTCCGGTTCCAGGCGAATGTCAAGGGATTTTGCAGTTTGCATGATCCAGGGAGCTACCTCCTTTTCCTTTAGTGCCTCAGCAGCGAGGATAAAACCATTTTCTTTGATTGCTGAAAACAAACGTGTTCGTTTATCAAGGGATTTCCCTTTATAACACAGGACCAGGATACTTGAAGGTGCGGGACGGCCTGCATATGCTTCAAGGTCCTTCAGGTCGGCCATCAGTTGTGCCTCACGTATGATCACCAGCCTGCGGGGCGCAATCAATGGAAATAACATCAATTGTTCCAGTACATACCGTGTATCAACATCATTCCCATACAGGATCTGCTGGTCAAAAGCCTTTTCGTGCTGCTTGATGACATATTCCTCCAGCAGCTCGGCTGCTTCATCGATGAGATACGTTTCTTCTCCATGTAGCAGATACAAGGAATAAAACTTACCACTTTTCAGGTCTTTAAACAATTGATTTACCAGCAACGTAATATCGATTGAGGCCCGAAGATAATGTTTTCAGTGGTGACCGATTGAAAGACGAACGTAAATAAAAAGTAAGGCAGTAGGCTGGAAGGCAATTAAACATTGGGGGGAAATATTAAGAGAACGTTAATATCCTCATATGAAAGTTGATTGTTTTGGATAAAATAATGAAGAGGCCTATGTTTGCGGCTTGATCATGAAGAAACACGTAAAATCAACGACCATCTTTAATCAGATTTCAGCGATCTTCCTGATCCTGGCCCTCGCATGGTTTAGTGTGGGTGTATCTTTTAATCCGGGCTCACAACCATTTGACATTCTCAACAACATTGCGTCCACCACAGATACTCCTGAAGAAAAAATACCCACGTCAAATCTTTTAACAGAAGAATATCTGCATGACCATCACCATCCACATTTTTTCATAGATATAACTGCCACCGTCCATTTCATTGAGGACGCGCGCAATTATCCTGCCTTCCACGGCGAACTTCTGGTGCCTCCACCCAATTTTTCCTAACACTTTTTCTTTGATCAGGTTACCCGTAGGCCCATAAAGCCTATGCGTGTTATTTAGACAGGGTCCATGGCTATTTCTCATGGTTTCGTTCTGGCTTGTATTCGATGCGCTACGTCGACTTCGTCATCAATTGATGTGCTTACGGTGTACGCACATCGATGCCTCATCACTTACATCAATTGATCATTAAATCTCATGGCAGCGATGTCATGCGTATGATATACTAATTCCAAAAAAATAATTTTTGTCGCAGAACATGAATCTCTCACATATAAAATCTGATCTTCCGGCAGGACTTGTTGTCTTCCTGGTAGCGCTGCCGCTTTGTCTCGGTATTTCACTTGCTTCCGGTGCACCATTCTTTAGTGGCATTATATCCGGCATTATTGGTGGTATCGTGATAGGGACATTAAGTAGTTCCAACCTAAGTGTGAGCGGGCCTGCTGCAGGTTTGGCTGCGCTCGTACTCGCCTCCATCACGAATATCGGGGCATTTGATTTATTCCTCTGCGCGGTTGTCATTGCCGGGATCTTACAAATGCTGATGAGTCTGGCTAAATTGGGCGGGATCGCAAATTATTTTCCCTCCAGCGTCATCAAAGGGTTGCTGACGAGCATCGGAATCCTGATCATTGCCAAACAAATACCGCACGCTGTGGGCTATGATAAAGATTCCAAAGGAATTCTCTCTGAACTTAATTATACGGAAGACTGGCATCAACTTCTCACCCCCTTTCATACCATTCATATCGGAGCCCTGATTATTTGTGTCATTGCGATCATAATTATGATTGTATGGGAAAAACCAGTTATCAAAAAGAAAGTAAAATTTATTCCGGGTGCATTAGTTGCCGTGATTGTTTCCATAATCATCAACGAAATATTTAAAGCTGTAAACAGTCCCATTGTAATTCAACAAGAACACCTGGTGGAAATCAAGGCTGCGCGAAGTGTTGCTGATTTTTTTAGCTTTTTTACACTGCCCGATTTCAGCGGATTTATGAATAGTGAGGTGGTGATTACGGGTGTCATGATCGCCATCATTGCTTCGATTGAAACATTACTTTGTATTGAAGCGGTTGATAACCTGGATCCCGAACGTCGGGTAACAAATACGAACCGGGAACTATTTGCACAAGGTATGGGGAATACAGTCTCCGGCCTGATTGGAGGGCTTCCGATCACAAGTGTAATAGTGCGAAGTAGCGCTAATTTGCATGCAGGTGCAAAAACAAAGACATCGACAATCTTTCATGGTGCCTTACTTTTAATTTGTGTCATTAGCATTCCGGGCTTACTCAATCTCATACCACTTTCAGCGCTCGCAGCAATTCTTCTTTTGACCGGGTATAAACTCTGTAAGTTCAGCGTATTTGCGACCGTTATAAAAAATGGCAAGTATCAATACATCCCGTTTTTCGTCACGGTACTAGTTATCATTGGCATTGATTTATTAGGCTTGTACCTGCCCTTAAAAGGTGAAGGTTTACTGGTCGGTGTGTTGGCAGGGCTAATCGCAGCCTGCGGAGCAATCCTGCACGGAAATCTTAAAAATTCCTATGTATTTCACAAGGACCTTCATCACGAAGGTGACATTATTAAAATCCGGCTTTCAGAAGAAGTTTCCTTCCTTAACAAGGCATCTATCAGAGAAACACTCGATCAAATCCCGGAATATGCAACGGTCATCCTGGATGCCACGAATACAGATTATATCGATTTTGATGTACTCGAACTGATAAAAGAATTCAGAGATATTAAAGCTCCCCTCAAACACATCAACTGTACACTTGTTGGCTTCCAGGAAAGTTACCAAATTGAAAATTCATTAAATGTTCAATCTGTCCACTAATCACATTTCCATGCACCATACACATTTTGATGATGCACATCTGCTTGATATTTTCCTTCACCATTATCATGAATATGACCTATGAGCAGAACACTACATGTCTTTTATTCCTGTTAATGTCTTAGCAACTATTGTGGTCTTTGGATTTCCGATTACGGCAGCCTTTGTCGGACTTGATGTTATGTTCTCCTATTTCGACAGTGATCAATATGCTGCGATCATCCTTCTAACCTAATGCTATATATTCCTTGAATTGGCTGACATCAGGATTTATTGCAGGATCTTTCTGGGCCTGCACAAGAAACTGCATCACCCGGTGGCGTTCAGATCATCCTGATGGCGTAAGGGGTTTGTTTTTTCGCATTAATTTATTTATTGCGATCAGCAACCAGCTATTGATGTCCGGAGATATTTTAAAACCCCAGATGGCAAAACCATACAACAGGGAAAACAGGGCTCCTTTGCAGAGGAGAGTTATCCATTCACTTCCTGTATTCGGCAGCCATGTGCTGAACAACCAGGCCGCGACACCAAATGCAATGACCGGAATGAGTCGTACACTGAAAGGCTGAAAACCAAATTTGATTTTGATAAAAAGAAATTTGACCAGGTTGAATAGAAAAAAGGAAATACAGGTTGCCATAGCGGCACCCATGATACCATAATTCGGAATAAGCCATAAATTGAGAACAATATTTATACCTGCCAGGAATAATGTGAGATAAAGGTTGAAGCGATAGTATTTGGAATAAATAATGATGTCATTATTAATACCCGTCATCATATCCCATACCTGGGCTAACCCCAGAAAAAAAACGGCATACGATCCAGCCTGCATTTCCAGTGTATTCGGCATGATCTCAAAGACATGCGGCAACACCGTCCAGATCAGCAAAAAGATGCCAAGGCCAATGATCGTCATATTGAGCGATGATTTTTTATAAAGAATTTTTAATTCCTCCATGTTGCCCCTTTCCAGGTGGTCGGCAACTAATGGGCCGGAAATGGCAGACAGTGCGCGCATCGGTTTGGCAATCACATCCGATATGGCCATCGACAATGCATAAAGACCACCTGATTTGAAATGAATAATCGTGGATACCATCAGCGCATCGATACGGAACGCCACCTGACTGCCGATGCCGGACAATAATCCATACCAGGAGTACTTCGCATATTCCTTCAGCGATTCTTTGTCATCAAGGATGACAGGCCTGGTCAATCGATATTGTCCTATCGTATAGAGGTAGATGGTCATCCCGATGGTGGAAAGGATATACGAAACCACAATCCCAATAACGACACCTTCCACGGTGACCCATTTCTGCAAATACGCGAGAATGATAAGAGGAAGTGTGATTTTGATGGTGAGATTTTCAAAAGCCGATGGTATGACGATACGTCTGAAATTGGAAATATATCTTGCCAATAAATTGGTGAGGCCAATACAAAACGTAAGTGGAATGACGTAGATGATGAAATCTACATATCGGCTGTTATCATCATCAAAAACCGAATTCTTCAGTAGCTCCTGAACCAGGGGGAAAAAAATCAGAAATAAAATAAATCCAACTGCATACACGATGAGCAACCAGGAAAGTAACCCTTTATGTGCTGACGTGTCGTCTTTATACTTGGGAAAAAATCGAACTGCAGATGTGGGACTTCCCAACAAAACAATGATGGTGGCCAGCACAGATGCATCAAACAACGCCCGGAATAAACCGACCATCTCCAACGCATCCGGATAAATATACAATGTGCTGAAGATGCCAATGAGTACACCTAACGCATTGATAATACTGTATTTAAAGCCCTGACGTTGGATGACTCCCATTAGACGTATGAAAAGTATTGCCGGATATGTCCGCAAATATACTCTTGTTGCGAAGTTGTCATCTCAGGATAAATCGGTATCGACACGACTTCGCGGCTGGCCTTCTCTGCATGCGGGCAATCCACTTTTATCTTTAGCTGATGCGTGGTGACCTTTAATTTGGATAATGCAATCGGGTAATGAATACCGGTTTCTATTCCGGCTTTATACATATATGCCCGAAATGATTCCCGCAATGATGCGGGCACTCTGATGACGTACAGGTGGTAGACACTCTGGCTTTCCATAAACCGGGATGGCAAAGAAATTTGTTTGATCTCTTTAAGGTTTTCATCATAATACGTTGCAATCTCTCTCCTGGCTTTGATCCAGTTTTCCAGGTGATTGATCTTCACCCGCAATATGGCAGCCTGGAGCGTATCCATACGGCTGTTCCTGCCTGCAATCTCGTGATCGTATTTTTGGATACGCCCATGATCGGCAATCATCCTTGCTTTTTCATAGTACGCTTTATGGGATGTGGTGATCGCACCCGCATCTCCATACGCACCTAAATTTTTCCCGGGGTAAAAACTAAATGTTGCAAAATCACCAATGCTGCCAGCGAGTAATCCTTTATACTCGGCTTTATGCGCCTGCGCTGCATCTTCAATGAGATACAATTTATGCTTTTTACAAAGTTTGACTAGTGGATCCATATCTGCCATTTGACCGTACAGATGAACAGGCATGATAGCTTTGGTTTTTGGTGTGATCAATTTGGCAACGTCCTTGGCCCGAATTGAATATCGAGCCGGATCTATATCGCACAGCACAGGTGTTGCACCAACATTATACACAGCTTCCAGGGTGGCCACAAATGAGAATGCGGGAATAATAACTTCATCTTTTTTTCCTATGCCTAATACCGAAAGTGCAATTTCAATAGCATCTGTTCCATTGGCACAGGGCACACAAAATGGGGCATTCGCCACATTTGCGAATTCAACTGAAAATTTATTCACTTCTTCACCACCAATAAAATGTCCCGCGCGGATAACACGTGCAATGGCCCGATCCATTTCTTTTTTCACAGACTTATACTGAGCTGTTAAGTCAACCAGCGGAATTTTTTTCGTGACAGCCATATGGAGCGGGTTCTGTTGTGATTACACCCTAAACGAGCGATTGCCTGTATGGATTACGCGATCCCTCATGTTTTATTTAATTGTTCGCAACGCGTTCGGATGTGCGGATAAAAATGTCTGAATATCCTTCCAGGCTGTATTCTGTGATTGATATTGATCAAAGCCTCCGGAAGAAAAGAGAATTTCCATTTCGGAAATTGATTTTTCATCGATGCCGGCAGTTTCAGCGCCTCTGGAATTAAATCGTTGAATCCGGGCCGGATTTCCAGTCACCAATGCATACGGAATAATGTCCCTGGTAATGACCGCCTGCATGCCCAGCATTGCATACGGACCGATATGCAATCTTTGATGAACTGTCACGCCCAGCCCAAGGTTTGCAAATAAGCCAATCTCTACTCTGCCTCCAAGCAAAACGCCCGCACTCATCACGACCCCATTGGAAATCACACAGTCATGCGCGACATAACCTTTATTCATGATATAAACCTGGCTACCAATTGAGGTCTCATATGTATACACAGGGGAATGCACACAAACATATTCGCGGAACACATTTTCATTACCAATGGCCACCCCACCCTCTTCCACAAACCGATCTCCCTTGGCACCCATTTCTCCGAAGCAACCCACAGATACATATGGATAAAAAATATTCTGATGACCAATAGTTACATTATTTTCAAAATGAACTCCTGTCTTAAATACATTATCATCACCAAGAGAAATATTTCCCCGCAGGACTACATTTGGTCCAATTGTATTTCGTGAACCCATCCGGATCTCTCCTTCCAGGATAGCTGTAGGATGAATATTGTTGCGGAGATTAATTTCTTCCATGAGGTTCAGCCTTTTGATAAATATTTTCAATGATCTCCACCGTCTTCAAACCATCATATGCATTCGTCATGATCTCACCTTTTCCCTGCAGGGATTTGATGACATTATCAATCACTTTGTCATGATTGGACATCGAACCTTCATACGCACCATATTGGTTAGCAGGTCCACTTTCCGGAATATCCGTTATATCAAATCCATCTGTCTCCTGGTATTCAATCGTGTTGAGATATTTCCCTCCAATTTTAATAGTAGCACGTTCTGCAAAAATAGTGATGCTTCCTTCCATGTTTTGATGAAAGGCAGAAGTTGTATAATGCAATACACCTGGTGCGTGATGTTCTTTTAATTGAAATGAAACTACGCCTGTATCTTCAAATTCAATCAACCCCTGGTGACTGACATTAGCAAGTTGGGCATGCAGGATTTCCATATCCCCCAATAAATAATACACAACGTCTATAAAATGACTGAATTGCGTAAAGAGTGTACCCCCATCCAGTGCTTTTATGCCTTTCCAGTCAGATGATCTGTAGTATGCTTCATTCCTGTTCCAATAACATTGAACTGCCACAGAAAGGATTCTTCCAGTTTTATGATGATCCAATAATTGTTTCACTGCCTGGACAGGTGGATTAAACCTGTTTTGTTTCACAACAAATAATGATTTACCTGTCTTTAAGGACATGTGGATCATTTGCTCGCAATCCACTTTCCGGATCGCCATGGGCTTCTCTACCAGCACATGTTTTCCAGCCTGCAGACATTGGATCGAAATATCAGCGTGCGAATTATTCGGTGTGCAGACAGACACGATATCTATATTTTCATCTTTTAATAATTCACTCAAAGAGGTATACACACGTGCTTTCGGATTCTTTTTTTCAAAATAATCCAGCCTCACATCCTTGATATCATATGCACCCACGAGCCTGGCATCCGGATGTGCTGAAATAAATTCCGCATGACGCTCTCCAATCTTTCCGTATCCAATGATGGCAAAAGAGATCATGGATGGTTATCGGTTCTTCTTCTTCGGAGAGATCGCTTTTTTCACCCTGATAGTTTCAGCTACAGGAACAGGCAGCATCGGTGGTGGAGTCGTCAGCCACTTGTAAATCCCAAAAAGTAATGCCGCCACAATGATCAATGAAAAGAACAACGAGATCATCTCACCGGTGCGATACGACGAGGGATTGAATTTAAATTCAACTGTATGATCTCCTGCCGGAATGCGCATGCCGCGCAGGACATAATCCGCTCTGAAATGCGGAGCTTCTTTACCATCTATGTATGCCTGCCATCCTTTATTGGGCCCATACCAGATGTCAGAGAAAACTGCCAATTGCTCAGAAGGTCCAGACACACTGTATTTCAAATGGTCAGGTGCATAATCCACCAGCTTGATTTGACCACCCTTAACCGGATCAAAACCTGAGACTTCATCAGCAAACTCCTTATGGATAAATACATTCGTCGTCAGATCAACTGTATCAAGGGCATTTAGCTCTTCCGTATTTGTGTTGACAATGTTGATATTATCAACAAACCATGCATTGCCAAATACTTCCTGGTTGGTGCGGACTACCGGATTCTTCTGATCATCATTGATAATAAAATATTTTGTATTCAGCATATTGAATACATTCTGATTTCCCTTACTGATATACCGGTCGATCAGGTCCTGGTAGCGCTGGAATTTTGCAGGACTATACCCCCCTACTGTATGATGCAGATATGAAGCCATGGCACTGTTAAACGGATCTCTCGTCAGATCATGAACCCTGTAAAAAAGATCCGCATCCGAGAGGATGAGTTTATCCACTTCACGTGGCTCAAAAAAAGTATCTGCCGTACGTTTGGCAATAAAATCATCGGATGATACATACCTGCGATCGACAGGCCATAGATCTGCGATGATGAATAAACCTAACCCTGATAATAACAACCACTGTTTGATTTTGCCCTGATGGTAGACCCATACAACAGCACTGCATAACAGCACCCAGATAAGTGATCGCCAGGCATCTGCAGTAAGTGCTGATTTTCGATCCGCTTTTAATGCTTCTACACTCCATCCCTGTGATGCAAGTCCTTCATCATTGGGTCCGGAAAAATCCATGAACATAGGTCCAAGGATCGCGGTCAATAAACATAATCCTCCCACTACCCCTAATGCAATCCATATAGGTCGTACAAAGGACTTCTGGTGACCTTTCATAAAAGCACCAAGACCTAATGCCGCACCAATCGGCACGATGACGGCTGTTATACTGAGAATCGAACTTGGAGCTCTGAATTTATTCAACAAGGGAAGTAAATCGAACATCATCTTATTGAGGAGTGAAAAATTCTTACCCATCGACATGAGCAGGGTCAGCAATACCGCTGCGATGAACCAATACCGCAATGAACGTTTCATATAAAAAAGTCCAAAGACGAACAGAAACAATACCGAAGCTCCGAGATAAGAAGGACCTGCAGTAAATGGAAGCGATCCATAATACAATGGAAAACCAAAATCCGGATTGACTCCTTTCGATGTAAGATCTTTTGCTACTTCACTATTGGCCGATAGCACTTCTGATCCACTACCTCCTGCTGCACGAGGTATAAATGTGGCCATCACATCTTTTATCCCATTGCTCCATCGCATGGCATATTCCCAATCAAGTCCGCTACTGACAGTACTGGTAGGGGTAACAGGCGCCTCTAATACAGGACCTCCCCGCATAGTATCCGCACTAAATTCTATTGTCGTCCATAATTTAGAAGCATACGAACCAAGTCCGATAAGTACACCCGCCACCAGAATGGCGGAAGCTTTTAAAAACTCAGGGAGTTCTTTTCGTTTGATCGCGATGATGAACATCATAATGACATACAGGATCATAATGATCCCGAGGTAATATGTCATTTGAACGTGATTATTAAAGAGACTCAATCCAATCCCGAGAAGAAAAAGAATGGCCCCCAACAGATATTTTCGTTGATAGGTTAAGATGGTGCCGGCGATAATGTATGTGCTGTATACAATCGTCATGAATTTACTCATATGACCGGTCTCGTAGAGCGAGAGTTGATTGGTGGTAAGTCCAAATGCCACTGCACCTAACATAGATGGCCAATGACCCGCACCAAGGCATAACAACGCGAGATAACATCCGAGCATCGCAGCAAAAAAGTATCCAATCGGGCGTTCGATAAAAAACTGATGAGCTTTGTGTATCCAGCCGGTCAGGTTGTTTTTTTGTGGTGCACTCATCTGATATGTGGGCATTCCTCCAAACATGGAATTCGTCCATAGCATGGTACGACCTGTTTTCTGCTGCCATTGTATGGCTTCCTGCATCATGGCCTGCCCTGACAGTGTGTCTGAAGGTTGAAGGACCTTTCCCTGCAATTGTGGAAGGAAATACATTACACTGAGGATCATGAACACAGCCGCAGCCATAATCGGCTGGATGAGTTTGCCACCATAGATCTTTTTCATCGTCCTGTTTTAGTCGGGGCTAAGATATCTATCTATAGCTGTATCTTGTACTCATATGAAAAATCCTTTATGTGTAGCATTCATCGTGTCGTTCTTTCTTATCATCCACCCTACCATGGCGCAGTATCAGCTTGACATTCAGGGGCATCGGGGATGCAGGGGTCTCATGCCAGAAAATTCGATGCCTGGTTTCCTGAAAGCGGTGGAACTTGGGGTCACGACACTTGAGATGGATGTGGTCATTTCCGGGGATGGCGAGATCGTCGTATCCCATGAGCCCTATATGTCGCATGTCATCTGTAATGGGCCGGAGGGGAAGCCTGTTTCTAAAAGTGAAGGCAAAGGAGTTAATATTTATGAACTGACCTACCCCGAAATACAGAAATACGATTGTGGGTCCCGGCTGCATCCCGATTTTCCGAATCAGCAAAAGCTGAGTGTTGTAAAACCTACCTTAAAAATGGTGGTGAGATCAGTCCAACGATTTGCTACAGAAAATAAATACGCTGTTCCGGCATTTAACATTGAGCTCAAATCCAATCCAAAAGATTATGGCGTATATACTCCAAAACCAGAAGTATTCGCAGGATTTGTGATCAATGAAATCAGGAGACTGGGTATAGAAGAACATACCACCCTGCAATCATTCGATGAGAATGTTTTAGAAGAACTCTTCAAAGCCAGCAGTCGCAAATTCGCAATTGCCTATCTCGTGGAGCGTGGAAAAAATGCGGAAAAAAATCTTGGAAATCTGACTTTTATACCCGATATCTACAGTCCTCTTTATACCTTATTGACGGAACAAAGTATAAAACAACTTCATGAGAGAGGAATGAAAGTAATACCATGGACTATTAATACTATTGAAGCTGCTGATCGTCTCATCGAATGGGGTGTTGATGGTATAATTACTGATTATCCGGATCATTTTGTGGGTAAAACCCGCTCTATGCAATAACCGTATGAAACGCCTTATATATTGCACGATATTTTTATGCATGTTGATCCAGGCACAAGCCCAGGTCATATTCCTCAGCACGAATACCGAAGACATATTCAGACTTAATCTTCTTACCTGCGAAATAGAATTGGTCGTCCACCTGCCTCGTACTCTTACAGACATCAGTTTTCATCCGGATGGCACATTTTATGGTTTAAATAATAATGGGCTTCTTTTTGAAATTGATACACTGACCGGTAATACAACGAATGTTTATGATTTTGGCGGACAAATATTTAACTCCCTGACGGCATCAGCTGACGGTCTCATATATACGACAGGTGATGAGGGCGAATTGTGGACGTATGATAAAACTACAAATGCAGCTACATTCCTTGGAGACTTCGGATACAGAGCCACAGGGGATCTGACCTTTTACAAAGGAGACTTATATGCCGCGGTAGAAAATGACCGTATAGTTCGTATCAACATCAATGACCCACCCAATAGCATGGTCATCATTGATGAAAATATCCAGGGAGAAATTTTTTGAATTGTATCCTATTCCGAAACCTGTGTTTCTATTGAATGTTATGCAGTCTCCAGCGGTCAATCTGAAATCTACCTGATCAATTTTGCAGATAATTCACTTGAACTCGTTTGTAATCTCACCATTCAGGCAGGCGGTGGCGCCAGTACATATGAATTTTTAGGTTCGTCATCTTTTGAGATTGACACTGTCATCACCACTGAACCTTCCTGTAATGGCAATGATG
>JBBREG010000090.1:0-12293 GCA_038203125.1 Chitinophagales bacterium | reverse complement strand
TTGTAATGCAAGGATGTGTCCAAGTAAACCGACTCCCAGATTGGAATACTCATACTCTGATCCAATCGGACGACGAAGTGCATGCGATTCAAGAAATTCGTAGATCTGATCAACCGAATAATCTGCATATGGATTCTGTTCATCAGCAGGATGAAAATTATCCGGCATACGAGGGAGAGATGATGTATGTTCTGATAGATGACCAAGCGTTATGGATTTTCCTTCATACGTAGGCAGTGTTAGATCTGGTGGAAGATATTTTTCAATCGGATCATCTGTTTCCATTTTTCCTTTGATCACCTGATCCGCGAGCAGTGTGGCAGTAAACACTTTGGAAATAGACCCGATCTCATAAATAGTATGCTCATTTACTTTTTTACCACCCGCTTTGGTTGTTCCGAAGGAAAAATACTGCGGTCCATCTTTATCGATGATGCCGATAACGATACTCGGATTGAGCTGTTCGCGCATCCGATCATTGACGGAGACCACAACATTAGAAGTCAAGGTCTTGCTTTGTGAAAAAGCAGACGTCATGAAAACCAAGTGGAAGAAGAAAAGTATATACCTCATATGACGGGATTGGAAAACGAAAGCGAATTTAGAAAATTGCCATCTCTCCCTATCCGGTTATCCGTTGACCATTATTGGGGTGATCCATTCTGAACCCAGCATGTCAATAGCTGCACCTGGCTTTCGGACAGTTTCGGACCGTCATCCGGCATCTTTTTGTAGCCTTTCTTGTGCTGGATCGAACCCAGGAACCGATTTTCCTGGCTGATGGCATTGGCTTCCTGGTAGGAACTAAGATTAATACCTTCCTCCTGGGTAACGGCATCATGACATCCTGATTTCGCGCATGAAGCATTTAGAATGGGTCTGATATCGGTTGTGTAGGATGGAGTGATGCCCGTACAATCGATCATATCAATATGTTCTGTCACACAGGACATCACACAAACCAATAATGTGATCAGAACAACACTTATTAATGGCTTTCGGGTTAAAGTCGTGTTATCTTTCATATGGAGAAAGGATTAGGGAAATTAAATCGATGGATCGGAACGTTTACGTGACGTTGAGGTATGTAAACACTAAAGAAACAAATAATGTTATCATGTCGTTAAATACCTCACCGCCGTATAAGTTTTGCTGAAAGGTTATGTTATAAGCCTGTACCTTGTCATTAAATAAAAGCCGGGTTTCACCCGCTCAAATGAAGTTATCGAATATGAAAATATGGATTATCGCTGCCCTTACGGGTATCCTTGCCTATGCTGGGTTTGCTTTCTATCAAAAACCTGTCGATAATGGGGAAAAAGAACAGCTCATCCTACGTGCGGTCCTGGAGCTCATGACACGTTATCATTTCCAAGAAGTACCCCTGGACAATAATTTTTCGCACAAGCTCTATGATACGTACATGGAGCGCCTCGACGGGATGAAACGATTCCTAACGATTGGAGATCTGGATTTGCTGGATGATTATGAGGACAGCCTTGACAACGCCATGCAGGATTTTAACCTTCGATTTTTTGACCTGTCCTATGATCGGATCAATAAGGCAATAGAAAAAACACGGAAATGGTATCCTGATCTGCTAAATCAACCTTTTGACTTTACGATCAAAGAAGCCATCGAAACCGATGGTGAAAAAAGAGGATGGGCAAAAGATGATACTGAACTGAAAGAATTCTGGCGTTCTTATCTGAAATATGAAACGCTGACACGCCTTTCTGATAAAATCAAAGATCAGGAATCCCTCACGGAAGAACCAGAAGGCGGATATAAATCAACAGCTGAACTTGAAGTAGAATCACGTGAGGATGTGAAAAAAGTTTTTGATGATTGGTTTGACCGTCTTGATAAAGTACGTCGTTCCGATCGTTTTGAAATGTATCTCAATAGTATCACAAACGTATTCGATCCACACTCTGATTATTTCAATCCGAAAGAGAAAGAAGATTTTGATATCAATATGTCAGGTAGACTGGAAGGTATCGGAGCCCGGTTGCAGATGGATGGTGATTTTACAAAAGTCGTGCTCATCATTCCCGGTGGACCTGCATGGAAACAAAAAGAACTTGAAGTTGATGATAAAATCTTCAAAGTACAACAGCAGAAGGAAGCAGAACCTGTGGATGTCACAGGCTGGTTGGTTGATGAAGTGGTTGGTTTAATACGCGGCCCGAAAGGCACCAAAGTGACACTGACAGTTAAAAAAGCAGATGGCTCCGTTCGCGAGATTGCAATCGTTCGTGATGAAGTAGTGCTTGATGAAGGATTTGCAAAATCAGCCATCATCGAATTGGAAGGTGAAGTCGGAAACATTGGGTATATCACATTGCCTAAGTTCTATGCTGATTTCGAAAATCCGGATGGACGAAGTTGTGCAGAAGATGTTGCGATCGAAGTACAAAAACTGAAAGATGCGAATGTCAAGGGTATTGTTCTTGACCTGCGAAATAATAGTGGGGGGTCATTAAACGATGTAGTTCAAATGTCTGGTCTCTTTATCGAGTCGGGACCTATCGTTCAGGTGAAGGGCCGTGACCTGCCGCCTAAATTGTTGAAAGATGATGATGACAAAGTAATGTATTCAGGTCCACTGATTGTCATGGTGAATACACAAAGCGCCAGTGCATCTGAAATTCTCGCAGCAGCCTTACAGGATTATGGACGTGCGGTGATCGTGGGAAGTCAGTCCACATTCGGTAAAGGAACAGTACAACGTTTCTTTGATCTTGATAAAGCCATTACTGGTTTTGATGAACTCAAGCCATTAGGTGATGTGAAATTGACACTCCAGAAATTTTACCGCGTCAATGGAGGAAGTACACAACTCAAAGGTGTAGTGCCAGACATCAATCTGCCTGACAATCAACAATACATTGATGCCGGTGAGAAGGAACTTAATTTTCCAATGGAGTGGACAGAGATCAGCCCTGTGCCATATAGTCAGGATATTGTAAAGCTCAACAGCTTAGGTGATCTGAAAAATAAGAGCCAGACGAGGATCAAAGCATCTCATCAGTTTGAAAAAGTAATTGCCAATGCCTTGCGTATAAAAGAAACCCGTGATGAAACGCTCGTTCCATTACAACTGGATGAATACAGGGCATTGGATCGCGACCGTGAAGCAGAATCACTGACTTTCAAAAAAGCATTTGGTCCGATTGGGGGTCTAAAATCATTTAACCTGGCACCTGATCTGGAAACGATCCAGACAGATTCTTCCAAAATCAATCGGAACCAGGCGTGGATGGAAACGATCGGAAAAGACATCTATCTCGAAGAATCCTTGCACATCATGAAAGATCTGATGGCGATTAATCATAAGAGTTAAGCGGAGGCAGAGGATAAATCAGGCTGAGGCTAAGTCTAAGGAAAAATGGGAAGAACTTCGTAGTAACACGAAGTTCTTCCCACTTTAGTTCTACGCCCTCCATCATGCTTGGGAAACCCATGTATCTATTTCGATTATTTTTTGGAATCGATAATGAAATGCAAAGGCAGGCTTTACACCTGACTTAGGTAGTAACCAGCATTTTGAGTGTATTAGATCGTCCCAAACCAGAAACCGATTACTGTATACCACTTTTACCGTTACCTTTTGCCTTTTACCACTTACCTCCGCTCCCAGGTCCCCTGGCCCCAGCTCCCGGCTCAATAAGTTATCTTTATGCCTCATGAATTATATCACACTGGAGTCCGTTTCTAAATCCTTCGGCGAAAAAATACTGCTGGACAAGATCGATCTCCGCGTCAATAAAGGAGATAAGATTGCATTGATCGCTCAGAATGGGTCTGGTAAGACAACCATGATGAAGATCATGAGTGGAACCATTGCAGCTGAAGGAGAACATGCCAAAGTTTTGGTAGCACCCGGGATCCGAATAGGCTATCTCGACCAGGAACCTGATCTGGATCCCAATCACACCATCCTCGAAACCCTGATGGAAATAAACTTGCCCGAGATCAAAGCCTGGGCAGAGCATCACAATGCTACAGTATCCGGAGATGCCGGTGCATTACAGACTGCAGCTATAAAAATGGATGACCATCATGCATGGGATATCGAATCCAACATGTTGCAGCTCCTTCATCAACTGCACCTGGAAGACCAGGATAAACTCGTCAAACATCTTTCCGGTGGACAACGCAAACGCCTTGCACTGGCACATATTATTTTATCGCGACCTGATGTACTAATTCTCGATGAACCCACCAACCACCTGGATATGTCCATGGTGGAGTGGCTCGAAGAATATCTCCAACAACCGGATAAAACTTTTCTGACCGTAACACACGACCGGTATTTTCTTGATCGCGTATGTAATCAAATACTTGAACTGGATAAAGGAAGTATCCGAACTTTTCAGGGCAATTACTCTGACTACCTCGAGAAAAAAGCACTGATCTCAGAGACTATGCAATCCATGCAGGAAAAAGCAAAACAGCTAATGAAGAAAGAGCTGGAATGGATTCGCCGTATGCCGAAAGCACGTACAACAAAGAACAAAGCCCGCATAGATAATTTTGAAAATGTAAAAGCATCAGCAGCAAGAGTTATCTATCAGGACTCCGTCAAGATGCAAATTGATATGCATCGACTTGGTTCCAAAATCCTGGAGTGCCATAATGTTGGATTTTATTTTGATCCCGAGAGATGGCTCATCAAGGGGTTTGATTATAAATTTAAAAACCAGGATCGTATTGGTCTGATTGGACCTAATGGCGCAGGAAAAAGCACATTCATTTCGTTGCTGACCGGTGAGATGACGCCCAAAGCAGGAAAAATCGTTCATGGTGATACGTTACGCATCGGTCACATGAAACAGGAAGGATTGTACGTCCCTGCTGATAAACGAATCATAGATATCGTCCGTGACATTGCTGATTATATTCCATTGAAAGGTGGTGGCAAGATCACTGCAGAACAATTGCTCGAACGGTTTTTATTTCTACGTCCGCAGCAACAAGTCTATTACTCCCAGATCAGTGGGGGAGAGCGAAGGAGACTATACCTCCTGACGATACTCATGGCGAATCCAAATATGCTGATCCTGGATGAACCTACGAATGACCTGGATATCCTCACCCTGAATGTGCTGGAAGATTTCCTCATGGATTATCCAGGTGTGGTGATTCTCGCATCGCATGACAGGTATATGCTGGATAAATTAGCAGACCATCTTTTTGTTTTGGATGGAGATGGTGGCATCAAAGACTATCCGGGTGGATATACTTCCTACAGTGTGTGGAAGGATAATCAATCTGATGAGAACGATCCGGTCATGAACTCTCCGGATGCACCCACGACACCTTCAATAGATCGACAGGAAGTTCGAAAAGCGCTAAGACGTGTCGAAAAATCACTCGAACAATTGGTAGACCAGAAACAAAGGCTGGAAGAAAATTTTTTACTACCCGATCCACCCCTGGAGGATTTACAAAGATGGGACAGGGAGTTAAAAGAAACGACTACGAAGATCCAGGATATGGAAAGCCAGTGGATGGAATTAGCTGAACAAATTGAAACGTTATAATTCATGGCGTTCTGAGTCAACTAGTCAGGAAGTTGCGGATGAGTATAATGCATTGACTTCCTGGATATATTTTTCTGCCGCATCATTCATCTGTTGCTGATGCCATCGGAAGTAGGTGAACGTAGGATGTGCCTACGCGGCGTGCTGAGCGCAGTCGCAGTATTTGTGTGTTGGCAAAATCTGTTTTGCGAAAAAAAATCTTGTATTGATTTTAAAATTAGACAGGTATATAAATATCAAACCTGGCACCTTCACCGGGCACACCATTCGCAGTCACAACACCTTGATGATTTTCTACAATTTTTTTCACAATCGCCAGACCGATGCCGGTACCGGAATATTCAGTTTTACCGTGGAGCCGTTGAAAGACTTCAAATATTTTGTCTTTGTATGAAGGATCAAAACCTATGCCATTGTCTTTTAGCTGGAGGTGACAATATTTTTTATCGCGGCGTAACGGTACTTCAGTAACAACTGCACCATCAATTATTTCACTTTGGATATGGATGTAAGGTGGTGAATCTTCTTTTGCAAACTTAATCGAATTACCAATCAGGTTATAGACGAGTTGTCGAAACTGGAATGGAATGACATCACATTCACACATAACACCCGTCTCTATCGTACCCCCTTTTTCATGGAGGATCTCATGATAATCATGCTTTACCTCCTCGACAATCTCGATCAGGTTTGTTCTTTCAAGTTTTCGTTCGTGTGTATTAGTGCGTGAATACGTAAGCAGATCCTGGATCAGTGTCTGCATGCGGTTAGCAGCCTCCTGCATGCGTGTGAAATAATCCTTAGCTGTTGCAGATAGTACGTTGTGTTCTTTTTCTAATAGTCGAGAAGCAAATGTCTGGATCTTTCGAAGCGGTTCCTGCAGGTCATGACTGGACACATACGCAAAGGAATGAAGCTCGTGATTGCTCTTCTTCAGGTCTTCATTCTTTTCTTCCAGCTCATGAGTACGTTCACGGACCTGTCGTTCTAATTCTGATGCGAACGTTTTTTGTGCCTGTATATTCGTGCTTGTACCTACCCACATCTGGATATTCCCCTGATCATCCCGTTGCGGAATAGCCCGGCTGAGTTGCCATAGGTATTCTCCGTCATGTCGACGGAAACGATGTTCTAACAGAAAATCGGTGCCACTGGAGACCGCCTCAGACCAGGTTTTTATATTTTCTTCCCTGTCCTCAGGATGAACGATTTGTATCCAGCCATCACGTTCTATTTCTTCAGGTGTCAGCCCTGAGTAGTCGTAAACCGATTTATTATAATAATTCAGGGCACCATGAGTATCAGCCGTCCAAATATGCTGTGGCATCGAATCCGCGAGGAGTCTGAATTTTTCCTCGCGTTCACGTAATTGTTGCTGGTAATTTTTTTCTTCGGTGATATCACGCGCTGTACCAATCATCTTGACCGCCTGGCCATGATCATCATAGAAAAGTTTTCCTCTGCCTTCTATCCATGACGGTGTGCCGTCGACTTTGAAAATACGGGTTACATAATTTAACTTCCCCGTCTCAAAAGCCTTCTCAAATGCTTTCTTTCGTATAGCGAGGTCGTCTGGATGAATATGACTTACAAGTTGCGCGTGGGCTAACTTACTTCCTGCCGGATAACCAAACATTTCAAGATAGCGGTCTGAATTGGAGATATCATTGGTTACGAGATCCAATTCCCATGTCCCTAATGCACTGGCTCCAATGACAATATTAAGTTTCTCTGCAGCAAGGCGATATTGCTCTTCACTTTGAGAAATTTTATCACGCGCTAAAACCTGTAGGGTAACATCAGTTGCTGTGGACATTACACCTGAAATGCTCCCATCCACTTCCTTTATCGCTTCCCATACAAAATTCACGTACAAGGTCTCTAGTACACCATTGCGCACCAGGCTCACAGGATATTCATTGCCCTCAACTTTTTCACCTGTAGTGTATACACTGTGTAATAATTGCTCAAGTCCCTGGCCACGAGCCTCAGGTATTCCTTCGAATACCGGTTTATTCAAAACCTGTTCGAGTGGTTTACCCCACAGCACAAGCATCTTTTCATTGGCAATATCAACCACATGCTCAGGCCCCCTAAACACACATATCGCTACAGGTGCCTGCAGGAGATTGTTGAGGTACTTGCGATTACTTTCTTCAAGCTTTTTAAGGTTATTGATCTTGTCGGTTGTCTCAGTACAGGTGACCAATACACCGGATATCTTCGCTGATTCATCATAGACCGGACTATAGCTGAATGTCCAGTACACATCCTCCAGCTTTCCGTTGCGATAGATGGGGATCAACTGATCTTCACTCCATGTCGCTTCGCCTCTCAGCAATACACGGTCAATCAAAGGTTTAATCACGGCCCATATTTCAGGCCATGCCTCGACAGCGGGCATACCCAGGATGTCGGGATGTTTTCCATTTTGTCCCAGACTCGGACGATATGCATCATTGTAAAAACAAATCAATTCAGGTCCCCACCATAGGAACATTGGGAATTTCGAATTGAGCAGGAGGCTCAAAGTAAGTTTCAGGGTTTGAGGCCAATCCTCTACAGGACCAACGCTTGTGGCAGACCAATCCTTTGCCTGCGTTAGCATGGCCATTTCTCCTTCCCCTGCCAGGAACTTTAGTTCAACCGTAGAATTCTCTGAAATCATGCCAGTCTTGAGGAATAAAAATACCTTTCTCCACGAAACAATATGTCATGAACTTCTAACGTAGTCAAAATGTTCAATTTTCCTTGCTACCAGCCCTGCATTATATCAGCCAGGCTTACGTTTGGTTAAATATCTTACCGAATCACTATAAGCTTCCGGTATTGGTAAAATTGAGTATTGATCACCAGGATAAAACAACCATCGCGCAAAAGTCCAAGGGATAACGGATATGAGGATTCATTCTGGATTAAAATAGATTTTGCCAATACTTTTTTCCCATCGGGAGTGTATAGGGAAATACTAATTTCTTCTTTCATTTTTTGAGGAAAATGAATCTCAATATGATCCGAAGCCGGATTGGGAAAAACTTTTATAGCTGATAATACTTCTGCTTTGTTTTCATTGGAAGGATCCTCCAACGCAGTGACAATGCCACTTTCAAATGCACCTATCGTCCTTGGTATAATAAAATCTTCACCCTCAAAATCTTTTTGAGGATGCAGGACATCAAACCCTTCTCCGACTGCCGGACTGGTAAGGAGTACATCAAATATTTCATTTGCTGCATCTTCAAAGAGGGGATCTTCATTAATTATCTGATCTACATCTTCTACCGGCAGAACTGGTCCCTGCCAGGAAAGATCATCCGATTGAAACCATAAATTATTAGAAAAAGTAAACGTTTCCGGTGCTGTGTTGGGCCCGATATTACACTCTACATTCACCTGGTCATCGAGGTAGATAATATTATTTCTAAATGTATTAAAACCACAAGGTGCAAACCGGGTCGGATCAACCGTTTCCTGCAAAATGCGCAGTACCCAGTTTTCAGGCAGATACAATGTATTATTCACCACTTCTGAATTAATACATCCTACAAATGCAACCGGTGCCTGTGAGCCCATAAAAGTATTTGAATACACAAATAGCTCCGCTGCTTCATAGGGAGCATCAATCGGACGAAAAAACTGTAGCCCAGTGGATCCCCCAAGATTCACGGCTCTGGCACCGCCGTTTTTAAAAAGATTTCTTTCAATGCGGATGCGTGCTGTCCCTCCTTTTGCCTGTATGGAATTGGAGCCCAGATTTTCAAAATGACAATTTTTAATCAGACCGTCATGACAACCGACCATATCAATACCACTTCCACCACTGGCACCATTCAAAAAAGTACAGTTTCGTATTTCAAAATCATTAAGACCGGAAAGTTTTAGCAGGTCATTGTTGCCTGTTGCATTCATATCCTGGAATGTACAATCTTCAAAGATGATATGATGGGTCGGCGTGGTGTATGATCCGCCATCGTCAAAGTTGAGTCCATTGCTGGTCTGATGCTGAAAAATAAATCCTCTGATGTGGAGATATGCACCATCAGAAAACTGCCACGCGTTAGATCCACCTTCGAAGACAACATTTTCTCCGGGTGCAACAAATATGGAGATCCAGGCACTTGATGTTCCTTGAAGATCACCAGCGAAAAGTCCACCATTGTATATTCCTGTATGTACAAGAATAGTTTCACCAGGCATCACTACATCAATCGCTTCGCCAAGAGTGGCATATTGTTGTCCTGCCCCAACATGAAGTACCTGCGAAGAAATGATTCCGGAAGTACATAAAAGACCAATAATAAAGAGGGAGTTACGGAGTCTGATGCTAGTGTTCATCAGATAAAAATAACGCATTTAGTGGTTACTTTTTGTACTATTTACGTTAAATCGATTTTACGTAGATGTCGCAGAAATCAGCTTAGGATAGAAAGCCTGTCAACCCATGTCATGAGGGATCATTCCATCTTTTATCTTTTATCTTTTATCTTTAACGCGAATGCATAAATATAGCTGAAGTGATTGGAGTTTTAGCCACTGATGGTTCGACATCTCCACACGCCCTCGTTCTCAGCTCACCAACCGTTACTCTTATTTTAACTGATTTTTTCAAACTGGTAATATTGATTCAACTGGTAATGTCTTTACACAGTCCACCTTTTATCTTTTATCTTTTATCTTTTATCTTTTAGTTTTTATCTTTTAGTTTTTATCTTTTAGTTTTTAGTTTTTACCTTTTACCTTTTACCTTTTACCTTTTACCTTTTACCTTTTACCTTTTAGTTTTTACCTTTTACCTTTTAGTTTTTATCTTTTACCTTTTACCTTTTAGTTTTTAGTTTTTAGTTTTTCAGGATGCGCTTATTATTTAGTTGCGCAATGGCAGGCGCCATGCGGAACGTAAACGTATCGTATTCCTGTATCTCTGATGGCAATTGGTCGAAAGGCACCAGGTCCCAATGACACTTCAGGTTGTTCTTTAGGAAGTTGCCTAGTTGCCTGTCTGCAGGCCGACTGATGACCACAAATCCGGCAATATGTTTTTCAGCCATCCAACGGTTATGTTCCATCCGGGCGATGCGGTCCCAGATTTCGCTTTCGATCGTTTCAAAATCAAAGGCATCTCCATCCTTGTCAGAAAGTTCTGCTTTGACATACCGCAGCTTGTAATACAGATGTCGTGCTGGTAGTCGGTTTGAATCTTTTTGAAAATCGGTAAGCCGATCCCATTCCTGATCCATGGAAGAAAGCGGGAGATTATTTTTAGCTGCCTGATTTTTAATCCATTCGTAATGGATATGCTTTGCAATAAAATCTTCTTCCGTCCGATTGTTGACGATCGTTTGCTTGTTACAGACCTGATCATCCATATTGATCAATTCGATATTCAGAGCTTTCATCTCAGCAGCGACATCATCAAAAATATTGACAAGCAAGGTATTCCGCGGAAGTAAAACCTTAATAGGAGGTGTTGAAGTTCTAAAATTCCGGGATGCTGTAAATGAATGAATATTGGCAGGTCGTTGTACTGCACATTGGGCAAACAGTTGTTGCCTAAGTTTCCTGGAATTATAGACGCTTTTGCCGTCATCATCCAATGCTACAAAACAGACAGAAATTTCATCACATGAGACCGGGCAGTCGTCGCTGAAAAAATCCGTTGTTTTCTCAAACCGGATGTCAACAGTTTTATTAAGGAACGGATACAGAGTTTTAATTCGGTTTGAAATATATCCGATATCATCGGCTACAACACTGATTCGTGTCTGCCTCATGTTGGCAAAATGATACATCTGGGCCGCCTCCAGGATTAAATATTCAGCTGCGATATTATCACCGAGAATTAATAGATGTGCTGCCGGATCTGACATCTCGGAGACCGGAATAAATTTATCCGGACTAAACGTGTCAATCATAAAAACGGCACCAAGCTGATAGATTGAAAATGCATGATAATCAATCTGCGTGGAGCCTTTCCGGTAAGCATCATTATCAGGAACTGCCATTTCATGGAATTCCTTAAATATTTTCATGGTATAGAAATCATCAATATGTATGATGATCTGCAGCATGTTGTCGGTCAGAATTTTATCAGGATACTGATTGTATATCGAAGTAACTTTCTGTGCAATGTGGATATTGACTTTTTCATTATTCGTTAGCGCCAGTAAATATTTCGCATTCAGCACATTTGCTTTATGCAATTCTTCTTCATCGGTTGCATTCCCCTGCAGAACGATGACTCCTTTCTTTTTCAGATGACTGATACTGCTGTGATCCAGGTTGGATTCAATCAGAACAATATTAATTTTTTCATTTTTATCTTTCAAAAAATCAAGGATCAGCAATTCTGCTTTTTTACTTAGCCCGCATACGACAACATGATTTTTAAAAAACCGGATTTTAAAAAGAAGAAAATTCTGATTCAGAGGTTCCCATAGGGCGAGAAAGATACCACCCGCAGTCAGTGCCGGAGCCAAAAAACGCGATATTTCAAGCGTCAGTGGTATAGGTCCCGGTACGCCCCCAGAATTGAGAACAAAGAGTTGAAGACTAAGATAAAAGGCAGATAACCAATCCGGAGGAGTATCGTGAAGGATATTGTATTGATAGAATCCGACTGTGCCCAACAGTAGTGTCAAAAGAATCAGGACAGGAAACAGCCAGTTAAATTTTCGCATGAAGCCTATCATTCGCCGGTAATTATCGTAAGTGGGTCAATCGTGTTGGGTATCGACGGCCAAAGTA
>JBBREG010000089.1:0-12328 GCA_038203125.1 Chitinophagales bacterium | reverse complement strand
TGAATTCTACTGGGATCTGCTCGGTATTGCATGGCCTGTAGCGACAGAAAATTTTTCTTTTGATGTGCTGTTTCCGGATAAAGTAAATTTGGATACGCAGAAGATATATGCCTACGTTGGTGCTGAAGGTTCAAATGAGCGAATTCCCATTCAGGTAAGTGGTCAACATGTATTCGGGAGTGTACCAAGAGTATTACAACCTGGTGAAGGCGTTACACTGGCAACGTTTATACCGCAGGGGGCGTTTCAGCGCATGGGTGCACTTTCATCATTCTGGATGAAACATGCATTGATATTACCGGCGTTACTATTTGTATTCATCGGTTTTATTGCAAAGTTTATGGCGCGAAATCGCCGTCAAACAATCATGACAGAATACTTTCCACCTGCAGGAGTTTCTCCTGTGATTGCAGGTGGATTTGTGGACCATAGTGTAGACAGTAATGATGTCCTTTCTCTGATTCCACATTTAGCTAATATGGGGTACCTGCGCATGGAAGCTACTGAAGGAAAAGGTTTTTTTAAAAAGGATAGCATTACATTTCATAAACTGAAAGAAGCCGGTCCGGATCTGATGCAGTTTGAAAGAATGTTTTATGATGGCTTGTTTTCTTATGGGGATGTGGTGCCTCTTGATAGTTTGAAGGACCGTTTTTATACACACATGTCCCTGATTAAGGCGAATGTACAGGGCTGGATACACGACCAGGGATGGTATGAAAAAGATCAAAAAGCTTTTGGTTGTGTAACGGGAGGCCTGGCATTACTTTCTATTGCATGGGGCGCTTATGCGATTTTTGCCCTCCAGAATATGGATGGCATAGCACTTGGGGTGGCAGGTTTCATCCTGATTTTCATCGCGAATCGGTTTAATAAAAGATCTCTTACAGGCAATGAAACATACCGTAAACTGGAAGGCTTCCGTCAGTTTGTTGCAAAAGCAGAACGTCCGGTGATAGAACGTCTGATGAAAGAGGATGCATTGTATTACGATAAGACAATGCCCTTTGCATTAGCATTTGGATTTCTGAAACAATGGAATAAACAGTTTGATGGGCTATTGACACAACCTCCTTCATGGTATACAGGTCCTCATATGTATGCGGCAGGAGCTATGGGTTCATGGAATACATTCTCAGAAAGTTTTCCATCTGAAATTAATGATATCGGCTCTGTCTTTAGCAGCAGTCCAAGTAGTAGTTCTTCCGGTGGTAGTGGAGGAGGTGGTGGTGGATTCAGCGGAGGCGGTGGTGGTGGTGGCGGTGGCGGAAGCTGGTAATACACATTACATTTTCTCTAATTTTCAAGTAATGAATACAACTCATAAAGTTGCTGTAATTGGTGCTGGCACCATGGGAAACGGAATAGCGCACGTATTTGCGATGAACGGTTATGCTGTAACCATGGTTGATATATCCCCGGAAGCATTGCAGCGTGGTAAAAACACGATCGCACATAATCTGGATCGCATGTTGCAGAAGGAAAAAATCACGAATGCAGATAAAGACAAAGCATTACAAATGCTTTCTGTTTCATCTGACATGCAGGATGCCGTCAGCGAAGCTACACTCGTGATTGAAGCGGCGACAGAAAATGTTGATCTGAAACTTAAGATTTTTAAAGAACTGAGTCAGTATTGCAGGGAGGATGCCATACTAGCCACAAACACCAGTTCGATTTCCATTACAAAAATCGCTTCTGTCACTAATCGGCCACAGCAGGTGATTGGTATGCATTTTATGAATCCGGTACCTGTGATGAAACTCGTCGAAATCATCCGCGGATACAGCACATCAAATGAAGTTGCTGATACTGTTAAATCTATTTCCACCAGCCTGGGAAAAATACCAGTTATCGTCAATGATTATCCTGGTTTTGTAGCAAATCGTATTTTGATTCCGATGATCAATGAAGCTATCATCTCATTATGGGAAGGTGTGGCAGGTGTGGAAGAAATAGACACTGTTATGAAATTGGGCATGGCGCATCCAATGGGACCGCTTCAACTTGCAGACTTTATCGGACTGGATGTTGTACTCGCAATTTTGCGTGTCCTGCATGATGGCTTAGGCCAACCGAAATACGTTCCATGTCCCTTATTGGTCAATATGGTGCAGGCAGGAAAGCTTGGTGTCAAATCCGGAGAAGGATTTTATTTGTACACAGCCGGTTCAAAAGATCTTGTGGTAAGCCCCTCATTTAGAAAAGCGAATTGAGTGACGAATTACGAGTAACGAATTACGAATGACGAATTGCGAGTGACTAATTACGAGTAACGAATTTCAGGTAACGAATTTCAGGTACCGAATTACGAGTGACGAGTGGCGAATTACGAGTGACCGCTGACCACGGACCACTTACTACTGACTACTGACCACTGACTACATCTTCACCAGCTTCTTCGTCGCCTGCACACCATCTTTTTCAATCACGACAAAATATAGTCCGGGAGGATATTGATCAACTTCATCGAGTCGAATTTGGGCTGATTGATTTTGATTGATATATAATTTTCTGGTGTGTAGCATGACACCCTGTGAGCTAAATAGCGATAACACATGTTCTCCGGATGATTTAGAATCAACCCGGATGTCCGCATAATCCGTTGTAGGATTTGGAAATATTTCAAAACTGGAAAGAAGTTCTGAAACATCTTTTACAGCTACATCGCAATCAGTCTTGAGTACATAAATCGTCCCATAGCTGGTCGTGTCTTCAAGACAAACAGTCCTGATCTGCACTTCATATTCAGTGCATTTTGTCAATTCATCAATCGGAGCAAAAGTATCCACAGTGGCAAATTCTGAATATTCCAGTGTACCAACTTCTTTGTAGCGGTACGTGTACGCTATAGCTCCATCAGCCTGGCGCCAGTACATGAAAGCTCCAGTGAAATTAATCGCATCAAAAAGGACCGTATCTACCGGAGGGCAACTATTATCATCACGAATGATATTAATACAGTAATCTTCCACTTCACCAAACTCAACCGCACCGCAAGGATCCTGATCCGTTGGGAATAATTCTTCTGTAAATGCCATGCTGATTCTCATTCGAGTATTTCCTCTTTTAGCATCGAAAGGAAAAGTGATGGAGTCTAAAACAAATTCATTTTCATCAAGAAGAATGGTATCCAGCAGAAGTTCGTTGTTGTCAAATGTACCATCCTGGTTGACATCTATCCAGATCCTGAATTGTTCATCAAAAGAATTTTGATTGGCAAAGCCAGGTCTTAGAAAAACTTCATAAGATTGACCAGCTATATATGTTGCAGTGGAATCTTCAAAAAATGCATAGCCACCGTTATTGCCTGAGTAATTAGTTAGTGCGCCAACCCGAAGTGAATCAATAAATTCTTCTGATGAATTCAGTGAGGAAGCGTCGCAATAATCCAGGTCAATGCAATTACCACAATTCCTTGTACGGAAAACAATGATTTCACTGAAGCCTGTTTCAGACGTATCGCAATTGGTTTGAAGCCTGAATTCATAGAATGAACATGCTTCCAGGTTTTCAATGGTTACTTCGTTGAGAGATGTAACTTCTTCAATCCATTCCGGTTCTCCTTGCAGACGCCATTGCACTAAAAAATATTCTGCAGCGAGTACATTAGACCAAACAACGTGAAAACTATTTGCATTCGGAAAGACTTCAATTACGGCAGGTATTTCACAACAACCATCAGTTTTGAAAAAATGACTTTCTTCAAATCCGGTCGTAGTATCCGAACAAACTGATTCCAGCTGAATTTCATATTCTGTACAACCTGTTAGATCTTCGAGTAAGAATGGTTTTGGAATATCAAAAAGTGTATCCCAATCACTGCCGGCTACTGTACGGATACGTGCATTAATCGCATCTGCTGAATCAATTGCAAACCAGTCAATCAGTACATCTGTATCTGAGATCACATTTGTAGTAACTCCGAACGGTACAGGACAGTCTGAACACAATTCCATTAATATGGTCATGCTATTGCCGGCATTCAGTACACCACCATACTTTGTTTCATCTGCAAGAGTTGGATTATGTTCAACTCCTTCAAAAATGATATCTCTTATGTATTTCGCTGCTGCGGCAGGATTTCTATGAGCTATCTCAGCAATGCCATCGCAGGGTGCAGAATAGAGTAGGGCAACCAGGCCTGCGGCGATCGGTGAAGCAAATGAATTACCACTCAATGCAATATATCCATTGAGTTGATTCGTGGTGTAAACCGCTTCACCGGGTGCAGCGAAATCTACATGCTCAATTCCAAATGCACGCGATCTTACTTTGCTGCTTGAAATAGATGTAACACTCAATAAATATTCACTGGGACAGGCTGTTGGCAGATCACCAAGTTCGTCCACATTGTAATTGATGTTGCTCGTAGCTGCAGCGCTTAGGATACCATGTACTCCCAATGAGTCATAGAAGGAGCACCAGATAGGTGCTTCCGATGGCTGACCAAAATCAGTTCCAAAAGAACTGTTCGTTGCTACCACAAAAGCTCCTCTTTCACCATCCGATTCATTATAGGCGATCCGCTGCTCCAGAGCGTATGCGTATGCAGCAATAACTGACGATTCAGGTGGGCCACCAACAATCGTCATTAATTTTACATTCCAGTTTACGCCTGTAATTCCAATTCCATTATTCCCTACCGCTCCAATAACACCTGCTACTGACAGGCCATGCTCATCGTTGAGAATAAACGGATTATCGTCATCCGTATTCCAGCCATAGACATCATCCTCATACCCATTATTATCATCATCAACTCCATTATCAGGAATTTCGCCGTAGTTGATCCAGGTATTAGCTGAAATGTCTTCGTGCAGATAATCCAGTCCATCATCAATGACGGCGACCACAATAGTATCTCCCAAAGGGGTAACACCACCAGTTGCAATATCCCATGCCCCTTCGATATCGATATCCACATCGGTAACACCCCCGGTTTGTCCACTATTCATCCATTGCCATTGAAACATGAATCGCGGATCATTCGGAATCACCCGTGGGAACGTCAGGTGGTCATATTGTGCCAGGATGATTCTGCGATCCCGATGAAGATCCTCTAACAGGTGTCGCTGATGCACTTTAGCATGATCAAAAGCGATGACATATAAGCCCAGGTGCTTCGAGAGCAGCCGGTCAATACTGATTTGTGATCGGTTCTTATCAGTTTGTTTAGACAGGACGCTGGTGAGATCCGATTTGGTTTTCGCCTGTACAATCAGGTAACCCAACCGGTGATCAAGTCTCTGGGCATACATTCCTGAGATCAGGAAACAAAAACATAAGGTGTAGAATATTCGCATATAGGTTGTTTCGAAGAAAATCATGAATCGGTAAGAAGTTATAAAAATAGAAACTCTCTGATACTATGGATGAGATTTCTGGTAGTCTGTCGGAAGTGCTTCATAATCTGTACGGAAATTCCTTTCATGGTTAGGACATCTAATGTCCTAACAGCCCCCTGAAATCTAAAAGTGCCTTTATATATTATTTAAAAAAATAATGTATATACTATTGATAAATACATATATTTACATAACATTTTAAAGTAATATAAGGTCTAAAGATGAAAAAACTACAATTAACCGCCCTTGTGCTCGTTTTGTCGGGGCTTTTAGGGATCATTTCTGCCCAGAAAGCCGGAAAAAAACCAGGAAGTGCTTACGCGCACCAGGCACGTTTCAGTGTCTATGATTACAACACAAAAGCCCCAATCCGCAACGCTGTTGTAGTAAATGAAAAAGGATCAGAACTGGGATTTACCAACCCTCAAGGGGATCTGGCTCTAAATCTACCTCCGAATACTTCGGACTATTACACGATCCGTGCAGAAGGATATAATCCCTTTAGCATCCGACTGACACAGGCTGAAAAGAGAACAGGCGATTATGAAGTTTTTTTACCGGAGGCAAGTCATGCAATGATGGAATCCATCGGGCATGTAGCCGAAGGAGTACCTACTCCTGAAGAGCCAAAAGCCGAATTGGTAAAGGTGTATATAAAGGAAGACCCCGCCACCTATAAAAAACATAATGAAGCCCCCACAGTTTTAGATTTTTCAGTTCAGGTGGCTGCTTCTTCCAAATTCATTTCCGAAACATCTGCCCGACATGATTGGGAAGGGTTAGGTCCGGTCTATGTTCAAAATGAAAATGGAATGTATAAAGTCCGTATAGGTCCTTACGAGAGTCAGAATGAAGCAAAACAAGTGCTCCAGGAAGTAAAGTCTAAAGGAAGAAAGGATGCCTTTATTGTTGTGCACCAAGGGGAATTCAATGATAAACAAGTCCTCAGGAAACCTATGGAAACTAAGATTAATGAATCACCTATCTCAGAAACGGTTTCAACTGAAAAGACAACTTCTACGCAGGGTGACTACAAAGTCAGGATTGCTTCATACATGCATCCGGGTGATTTTAATACAGCCGGAATCGATCATCTGGGCACGCTCGAATCTTATAGGAAAGGTGAGTGGACCATCATGATGCTGGGCGGATTCACTACGCAGGAGGCAGCAACAAAAGCAAAAAATATAGTCATATCCAAAGGATTTACCGATGCAGCCGTGATCATGGTGATAGACGGAATCCTCGAGACTATTCAATAATACATTGTATTCCCTTGATGGTGTAGGGAATATTATCTGGAAAACTGAAAGCTTTGCCTTGATGACTAGATTATAATGCCATGATTCAGATTTGCCGGTACGAGCCGGCAAATCTATTTTTACAATATGCTTCCTATTCTTCTACAGGTTGAACATCTGAATCTTACAACGTCCCGGGGAAGTATTGTCACCAATATATTCTTTGACATTAAGCGTGGAGAAATTGTAGCGCTAACCGGGAAATCAGGTAGTGGCAAATCGAGCATCGCCCTTGCCATCCTGGGATTATTACCACCCGATATCAAGTCTTCAGGCCACATATTTTATACCAAAAGGGATGGGGAGAAGATTGCATATCCAACTGATCATCATAAATGGACGGACCTTCCAGGTCGTGAAATTGGCTTTATACAGCAGGACATGTACGGTGCATTTGACCCTGTCATGCGTATGGGTAAACAAATGATGATGATCATCCGCGAACGAACTTTGAAAGATTCTACAACTATTGAATCGGAACTGAAGGACCGATTAAAGGAAGTTGGACTATCAGAGACAAAACGCATCTGGAATTCATTTCCACATCAGCTTTCCGGTGGACAGTTACAGCGCTGTCAACTCGCATTAGTCATATGCCTTCAGCCTTCTCTTCTTATAGCTGATGAACCAACATCCGCCATTGATAAGCTCACCCAGGTTGAGATACTTGATCTCCTTCACTACATCAGGATTACTTATGGAATTTCGATCCTGTGCATCACACATGACGAATCGGTTGTAAATTATTTATGTGATAGAGAAATTGCGCTTCCGGATAATATTCAAACAGAGGTAATTATCCCAAAGCAACCAACTGCAAGCTCACCTGGGAATGCTGTTTTATTTGAGATTGATGGCCTTGGCTATCAACATCGGTTTGGTGGGATCATAGAGCAATCCGGCGCCAGAGTCCAGAGCATTAAATTTTCACTACGTCAGAAGGAGTGCATTGGAATCATTGGTGAGTCCGGGAGCGGTAAGTCAACGCTTGCCAATATGTTGGTAGGATCCATTATACCCTCTGAAGGTTCAATGTTTCTTGAAGGTGAAAAGATCGATTTCAGGCTTCCCGGGCATCTGCGGATGCTCAGAGCGCGTGTTCAGTTAGTCATGCAGGACGGAAGGGGATCATTACATCCCGGAATGAAGATCAGGCGTCTTTTAGAGGAAGTGGTGGATAATCAAATTCGGTCTGGAGAAAACAAACCTCAGGATATCACCTCAAGCCTGGCAGAAGTTGGACTTTCTCCTGATATTCTTGACCGGTTTCCATCAACTCTTTCAGGAGGAGAATGTCTTCGCGTGAATATTGCGAGGTCATTGTTGGTTGAACCAGCAATTATCATATTGGACGAGTCCACCTCCTCGCTTGATCACTCAACTCGAAACGGCATTCTTGACCTGCTTATGAAACTAATGGATTACAGGAATCTGGCTGTAATCCTGATCTCGCATGATATTGAAGTTGTGGCAAGCCTGGCCAATTACATCCTTGTTTTCGAGGATGGCCAAATCATTGAATCCGGAACAGTGGAGGAACTACTTGCCTCTGCGCAACATGAGTCTACCAAAAAGTTTTTTGCAACCCAGGCAACCATACTCCGAAAAAAAGGTCGTTGAGCAAACTAGTTCGTTGGCCACAGATAGCCGACTGATTTATAAGAGGTTAAAGAATGTTTAAAGTGCTATGTATTGGGAATTATTGATTTATATTTGTTTTGAAAAAAAATATGTCCGCCACCTGTAACATTTCATTAACAGGCAACGTTGACACAGCAACATGATCAGGATCCGCAAAAATACCATCCGACTTTCAGGCATTATTGCACTGTTTTGTCTATCACTGGCATGTTTTACCTACATCAATAGTATTGATTACAAAGGCAATAGAGTGCCGGACAATATTTATGTTGAAGAATTGCAACCCACTGAGCCTGAGATCCTTCCAGACGTTGAACTGGTCAAAAGGATCGTACGCAAGGCCTTTGAGTTTATGTCAATGACCAATCTTTAATCTTCGATCCATTCAGGAATTCACCTGCTTGCATTCTTCTTTTCCCAGTCACTTGTATTTCCAATAATTCAATTTCACCACTTCTGGTTTGGGCAATCAGTCTTTTCGATTCTACACTAAGGATACCTGGTGTCAATTTGATTTTATCAGAATACATAGCTGCTTTGATGATTTTCATTTCCTTTCCTTCAAGCGTTGTCCATGCCCCAGGGTAGGGAGACATGCCCCTGATCAGATTATAGACATCTGGTAAGGATTTATTCCAGTTGATCCGACCATCCGCATGATTTATTTTAGGTGCATGACTTACCTTCCATTCATCCTGCTGCTGGTATATGGCCTGGCTGCTGGAGATCAGATCAACAGTACCCAATATAATTCCTGCACCGGCTATGGACATCCGGTCATGAAGCGTACCTGCAGTATCTTCTTGTAAAATTGGAATTTCCAATTGATGAATGATCTGACCTGCATCAATCTCATGTTGTAATTTAAATGTTGTTAATCCTGTCACAGATTCCCCTCGAATAATGGCCCATTGAATAGGTGCCGCACCCCGGTATGCGGGAAGAAGTGATCCATGCAGATTGACAGTGCCCAATCGTGGCATATCCCAAACGGTTTTCGGGAGCATTCGAAATGCCACTACAACCTGGAGATCAGCCTCGATTGCGCGGAGTTCTTCTAAAAAGACATTTGACTTAAGATTTACAGGCTGAAGGATGTGCAATTGATGCTCCAGCGCAAACTTTTTGACCGGAGAAATCATCATTTCTTTCATACCCCTTCCACCCGGTTTGTCTGGTGCGGTAATGACACCAGCAATAGGATATCCTGCGTCCAGAAGGATTTTAAGACAGGGAACAGCAAATTCAGGAGTTCCCATAAAAATGATTCGGGTCGTACGGTCTATCATCAGGAGTAAAAGTAATAAGGCATCTTTGTTTACGTTTTTGTTGTTCTATTTTTGAACACTAAAATATGACACTATGACTTCACGTGATTTTATCTATAAGCTGCCGGCAAAGGTCAATAAGGATGCTATAGACGGCCTTGAGACAAAATTCCATTTTGACCTGGAAGGTGATCAGGGCGGACAATATACGGTCACCGTGGCCAATAATGAAGTGACCGTGGAGGATGGGCTGATGGGAGATGCCAGTTGTGCAGTACGTGCCACGAATGAGAATTTCATAAAACTCATCGAAGGAGATCTTAACCCGATGATGGCTGTATTAACAGGTAAAGTCAAAATCTCAAATCAATCCGAGATGTTGCGGTATGCAAAAGTGTTTGGCCTGATGTAATATGAATATTGAGACGTTCAGAAGATATGTTTTGTATTTGAAGGGTGTGGAAGAATCACAGCCGTTTGGACCGGACACAATAGTCTATAAGGTAGGTGGAAAAATATTTGCCTTGACAGGACTTAATGAGGAAGAATGTAGTGTTAACCTGAAATGCGATCCTGAACGTGCGGAACAACTCCGAGAAGAATACCCGGATGAAGTTTTTCCGGGATATCATATGAATAAAAAACATTGGAATACAGTATTTTTTGAACGCGGAATGAAAGAAGGTTTTTTGAAAGAATTAATTGACCATTCCTATGCACTCGTTTTTGAAGGCCTGCCTGCCAAACTGAAATCACAATTCCAATAAATTCATGTCACATCATACACTGATCATTGGACATGGCCTGTCTGGTTGTGTGCTGGCAATGACATTTTATCGGCACAAGGTTCCATTTCATCTGACTGGTGCCAGCCATCCTGATGAAGCATCGATGGTTTCTTCCGGTCTGATCACGCCTGTCACAGGAAGGAAATACGTGAAGTCATGGCTCATCGATGAATACACAGATGCGTCCATAGATTTTTATGCCTATACAGAATCACTTTTGGGTAAAAAGTATTTTTTGCCGGTAGATATCATTCGATTTATTTCAAATGAAGAAGCGATGTTTTCCTGGGAAAAACGATTGAAAGATCCTGAGTATCACCGGTATGTTTCGAATAAAAAATATGAGGCGTTAGACAGGACAGGTAAGCCGTATGGAGTTGTCACAGGTGGATATAAACTCGATGTTCAAAAGTGGATAAAAGATGTACATCAGTTTTTGGCTGACCAAAATCTAATTACCATTACAAACCAATTTATCATAACACCTGATCCTGTTTTTGATCGAATCGTGTATGCGACCGGTGCAGTTGGTAAGTCTGTATCGAAAGGACTGATCCCAAATAAAGGTGAAGCTCTGATCGTCAGGCTGCCGGAATGGGATCTTCCTGGCATAATCAAAGAAGATGTATTCTTCGTACCGTTGGGATATGATCATTTGTACTGGGTGGGAAGCTATTATGAACCCTGGTCTGAACATTCCGGCCCAACAGCAGAAGGAAAAAAAATGATTATGCAGGCTATCGAAAAGGCACACAAGGGCCCCATAATTATTATGGATCATCTCGCCGGCGTGCGCCCAACCATGGTGGATCGCAGACCTTTGGTTGGCCCTTACCCTGGAAAGGAAAAAACGTATCTGTTTAATGGCATGGGTACAAAAGGGACCAGCCTGGCACCATACTGGGCAGAGAAATTATTGGCGTACCTTGAGAGTGGTGAAAAATTACCCGATCTCGTAAGTCCGGCAAGGTTTTGAAAATCTCAACCCTGCGGTTAATTTTTCGTTAATATGGGACATTCCTTCTGTAATTGCAGCGCATGATGCATCCTTTTACCAGAAATTCCTTTTAAACACACTTCGCATCATACCGGGATCTTCCGGTTGTTGCCCAAACAATACAATACAATATGAAATACTTTTATTATCTGCTGTTCGCTGTGGTTACGGTATTCTTACTTTCCTGTAAGGTTAAATCGCAACCGGCAACCACGACAACTTCAACTGACCCTGCCCTGATGGAAAAGAAATGGAAAACAATAGATTCCCTTGAACAGAAAGGACTCATAGCTTCTGCCTTGACTGAAGCACAATCAATTAAACAATTGGCATTGCAGGGCAATGATTCAGGCAATCTTGTCAAGGCACTGATGTATGAATATAAATTCCAGAACCAACTTGAGGAAGATGCGAGCATTAAAGTGTTGGAACGACTTGAAGCTGAAATCGGATCTTATCCGGAACCGGCGCAATCTGTGATGCATTCACTTGCGGCCCAATGGTATGGTAATTATCTGCAGGGACATTTATGGGTGCTACGTAACCGGACTGAATTTACGGGAGCGCCAGGCGCAGATATTCGTACCTGGAGCATCCGGCATTTTGTGGACCGGATCCAGGATCATTTTCAAAAGTCCGTCCAATGGGAGGGTCTTAAAACTGCAAAAGTTGAAGACTTTCGACAACTTTTAACAGAAGCTCAAAACACAGATCATCTAAGACCTACACTGTATGATATCCTGATGAACCGTGCGTTAGACTTTTATGGAGGCACCGCATCTTTTCTGACGGCACCTTCATATCAATTTGTCTTGACGGATCCCATGGCTTTTGCATCCGCAAGGCAGTTTGCAGATCATACATTTGCTTCAGAAGATACTTTGTCCAATACCTGGACGTCGCTACAATGGTACCAGCAACTTCTTCGCTTCCGATTGTCGGATACGCAGAATGAAAGTGCATTAATTGATGCTGATCTACGTCG
>JBBREG010000088.1:0-12427 GCA_038203125.1 Chitinophagales bacterium | reverse complement strand
CAATATCGACCTCAAGAAAATAGGTAAGCTTGCGAAAGCATTAGATATCGATAACCTCCACTATCTCGATAAGCTCGAAAAGAACTAATCCTGATTCCCTACTGTCTGAAAAATAAAAAAGGCCATTCTTCACAGGATGGCCTTTTTTATTTTTGAAATTATCCTTTCAGATGACTTCCCTGACATGGAAAATTTATGCTCCGAGATAATGCTTCAGCAACTTACTACGGCTGGCAGATCTCAATTTATTGATCGCTTTATCCTTGATCTGACGCACCCGTTCACGTGTAAGACCAAACCGATCACCGATATCTTCAAGTGACAGTGGATGTTCTACACCGATACCAAAATAAAGCTTAATCACATCAGCCTGCCGATCCGTTAACGTACCTAAGGACCGATCAATTTCTTTACGTAAAGAATCGAGGTATTCAAGACCTGCATCCGTGCCTGGTGTATTTGGATTTTCAAGTACATCGAGGAGTGAGTTGTCTTCACCATCGACAAAGGGTGCATCCATCGATACGTGACGTGCAGCGACACCTAGCGTAGTTTCTACCTCGTCAGAAGAAATCTCCAGGATCGTAGCAAGCTCTTCAGAGGATGGCTCACGCTCGAATTCCTGCTCCAACTGGGAAAAAGCACGGTTGATCTTATTGAGAGAGCCGACTTTATTCAATGGCAGACGTACAATACGTGATTGCTCCGCCAATGCCTGGAGGATGGATTGACGAATCCACCATACGGCGTAGGAGATAAATTTAAAGCCCCTGGTCTCATCAAATCGCTGGGCGGCTTTGATCAGACCCAGATTACCTTCATTGATCAGGTCACTTAGTGAAAGTCCCTGGTTTTGATATTGTTTAGCTACTGATACGACAAACCTAAGGTTGGCTTTGGTTAGCGTTTCCAGAGCGATCTGGTCACCCTGCTTGATCTTTTTTGCAAGATCCACCTCTTTCTCAGGGGTGAGCAGGTCTACTTTACCAATTTCCTGCAGGTATTTTTCGAGAGATTGACTCTCCCGGTTGGTAATGGATTTAGTTATTTTCAGCTGCCTCATCGCACAATGTTACATTATAGGTTCTGGACAAAAATGTCTGATTAAGGGTATCCGATCATCATCTCTCACTACAAAAGAGGCGCAAAAGTACGTTTTTTCGTGACCACCCATAGAATTATTTTCAGTTTTTAATATGCTCATATTGTCGTAGTTATGATGACATTATGAACGTCCCAACAACAAAAGAATGGGTTTTTAAGTAATGTTCAATCTAATGCCCCCTCATTAAAAAAAGTTCAATAGTTTGTTATATTCAGGAATTCTGTTTTATTTACGCCGTCCAGTCCATATCAGGACGGTTTTTGGAATGCAATGCATTCATCCTTATCTATGAAAAGAATACCTGTCGACTTAGAATACATTTTCAAAGCCTCTCCGGCTATCCTCTATAAATTTTTGACCTCTCCGGCTTGCCTGGTCCGTTGGTTCTGCGATGGTGTGGACATCAACAACGATGTATACACATTCACCTGGAATGGGGCTGATGAGAATGCGGAAGTAGTAGATGATATCGAAGAGGAACGCCTGCGTTTCCGGTGGGAAGGTGCTCCCCGTTTTGAATATCTTGAATTCCGGATGTATCTCTCTCCCGTCACTGAAGAGACCGTATTGGAGATAACTGATTTTACGGGTGAAAAAGAAATTGAAGATCTGAAACGCCTTTGGGACAGCCAGATCAAAAAACTTCGACAGGAAACAGGAGGTTAAGCCTGCGCATCCTTAAATCCTTCAATCCCGGTAACGGTGGTATACTTAAAGGATAATTTCTGATCCGGATAGATGCGATGAAATGCGGATTGTACCATCATGGTGCCTTCATGAAATCCACACAGGATCAGTTTTAATTTCCCCGGATAGGTATTGATATCTCCGATCGCATAGATCCCGGGCACATTCGTTGCGCAATCGAGCGGATCCACTGTGATCGCATTTTTCTCAAGATTCAGTCCCCACTCTGCTATCGGGCCGAGCTTCGGTGTGAGACCAAAAAGTGGAATGAAAAAATCTGTTTCGATCCGTACACGCTTACCATCTTCTTCAACAATCAGTGCTTCAAGTTTATCATCTCCTTCAAGTTCCACCACATGTGCATTGGTGACAAGGTTTACTTTTTTATCATGTACCAGCTGAAACATCCGATCCGCTGATTCAGGAGCACCACGAAAGCTCGTGCTGCGATGAATCAATGTCATTGAGGCCGTATGTGGTGCCAGTTCATTGGTCCAGTCCAATGCAGAATCACCTCCACCAGCAATGACGACATGCTTTCCATAATAGTGCTCAGGATGGATTACAAAATATTCTATCCCTTTTCGTTCATATTTATCAATGTTGGCAATAGCTGGTTTTCTGGGCTCGAAACATCCAAGACCACCTGCAATGGCAATCACTTTTGCACGTATGACTGTGCCTTCATGACCCGTCACTATAAAGGAACCATCATCCTGCATTTGAATTGAATCTGCCCGTTCGCCCAGAGTGAACCCCGGTTTGAATGGTTCGATTTGCTTCATGAGGTTATCGATCAGTTCACCTGCCAGAACAGAAGGAAAACCGGGGATATCATAGATAGGTTTCTTAGGATAGATCTCGGAAAGCTGGCCACCAACATTGGGAAGGACGTCCATGAGGTGACATCTCATTTTATGTAATCCGGCTTCGAAAACGGTAAACAAACCTACTGGCCCCGCACCGATGATGAGGATATCGGTATTTATATCAGACATGACTCAAAGGTAGTGTGAATAGCGAATTATGGAAATTCGACTGGATTATCAATCAGAACAGGGGAAAAAATAGTCGCTTTCTAATCGCAGTTTCGTCCACCACGAATGATACACTTATCCCCATCCATGACGATAGTTGCACCCATTATAAGTGCGACGCTGTTAAGAACATCTTCGATTTTTGGCTCTTTAAATCTCGGAGACGTCACGCGGCATGTTTTGATGCCTGCATTTTCAACAATGATCTCACGTTTAAAATAATCAGAGAGATCTGCAACTACTTCGGACAATGGCATATTCACAAAGCTCAATTGATTTGTCTGCCAGGCGCTACTATTAGGTGATGGATTGATAATACGTTCAAGATTTCCATCTTTAAAAAAAGCTGCTTCACCTGATGTCAATGCTATGGCGAGCTCCTGATCATCTTTGGATTTAAAAATCACCTTCCCCTGACTTACAAAAATCCGAGTATCATCTTTGGTTTCTTTTATCGTGAAAGCTGTACCAACCACTTCTGTTAAGGTGGATCCCGCTTCAACGACAAATGGTTTCTCAGCATCTGGCGCTACATCAAAATGTGCTTCTCCCTGCAGGATGACTCTCCGGTTCTTTTTAGCAAAAGTAAATACAGTGATCCTGGCATTTTCATTGAGAAAAACTTTGGAACCATCGGCTAATGATACCGGTGCAGTGGAGGATTCTTCAAATGCATATGTTACCGGTGCAGGTGGCTTAAATAGAAAAACCGCGACACCGAGTGCTATCACTACTGCCGCGGCCACTGACCAACTCAACCTAATGGTGATTCTTCTTGCTGGCGTCGCTGAAGCCTGGATATTTCTCTGTGAAAATGAATTCCATGCAGCGTCTGTATCCCACTGCGCGGCTGGGGATGCAGGTACCTGTTGCCAGATATGTTGAAACTGTAAAAACTGCTCGTGGAGGTTCGGATCAGCAGCCAGGTCGCGCTCAAACGCTTGTTTCTCCTGGGTGGTTGCTTCTCCGGTCAGGTATTTACCCATCCTCACTTCAATAGCATCTTCCATCATACGTTTTATTAGACACGTTTGTAATCCTTAACCCCTATCATCAGCGAGCGCCAGGCGCAGCATTTTAAGGGCTTTTCCTATTTGATTTTCAACCGTTTTCACGGATATATTCATTTGCTGGGCAATCTCTGCGTATGACAACTCATCATACCGGCTCATCAGAAATACAATTTTACACTTTTCAGGCAGGCTATTGATAGCCAGGTCAATGCGCTTTTTAAGGTCTTCCTCCTCGAGGTATTGAATGGCTGAAGTGCCCTGATAGCTTAGATCCTGAACATTTTCACTGTTCTGATCCAGTTCATCCCAATTGTGTTTACGGGTGTCGCGGAGGTAATTCAGAGCCCTCGAAATCGCCATACGCCTCAGGTACGCTCCCAGCGATGTATGAATGTGGATCTGATCTCGTTTTACCCAGAGCTCAGTAAAAATCTCCTGTGCTATATCTTCTACTTTTGACTTGTCCCCGACATATTTATGGATCACCGTGCAGACAAAAGCAAAGTGCTGTCTAAAGATGGTTTCAAACGAATCCACGCCGGAGAGACCGACAAAGGGTTTATGGCTCTGGTCTGATATCGTCATAAATCCTGGTCAGATGCTGAATACTGAAGTAAAGTTGCAGACATTCGTAATTTTACGTTCTAATCCAAATCAAATCTTTTGTAAGATGAAAAACATATTGCTCTTTTTAGGACTTTTCCTTTCGTTCGTCTCCTGTAAAAATCAAAAATCAGAAGAACCGACGGCTGTAATACAAGATTCTACTGCGGTTGAAAATAAATATACACTGACACCATTCAGCGTATCACAGGAATTTGCTGATGCTGAACTGAGATCTATATCATATAAGGGCGGGAAATTTATGGCAGATATTGGAGGGGCCACATATAAGCTTGGCGAGCAAACTCCGGATGCACCACAAAAACAATGTGCGAATAGTGCAGAAGGCCAGCATATTCACCTGATCATCGATTCAGAGCCGTACATAGCTAAATATACAAACTCCTTTGACCAGGAAATTGCTGATGGCGAACATTATATTCTATCTTTTCTTTCACGTTCTTATCATGAAAGTCTTAAGACGTCTGCAGCGCACATAGATGTAAAAGCAACAGTGAAAAACAATACATTTGAAAAAACTGAACCGATTAGTGGTCCTATGCTTTTCTATAGCCGTCCGAAAGGATTGTATACTGGTGATGACATTCATAAAGTGATGCTCGATTTTTATCTCGTGAATACGGATATGACGGGGTATAAGGTGGAAGCTGACATCAATGGAGAAAAACATATGCTTGACACATGGCAACCTTACTATATCGAAGGTCTTCCTGAAGGCGACAATACAATTAAACTTACACTGGTTGATAGCAGTGGCACTGCTGTCAACATTCCTTTAAATCCGGTGAGCCGCACCTTCCAACTTGAAAAAACGCCTGCGACAAATTAGGAAAGGCTTATATTTGCCGTCCGTTTCAGGAGAAATTCTTTGAAATGAGTACCTGGTGGTTGTAGCTCAGTTGGTTAGAGCGCTAGATTGTGGTTCTAGAGGTCGTCGGTTCGAACCCGATCTACCACCCAGGATGTTAAGCCTGTAACGAATCGTTACAGGCTTTTTCTTTTTTCCAGAAAATTACCCACTACATAACTACTGCCTCCGACGAAGATCAGATCATTAGTTTCTGCATTTTTCAAAGCTGCCTGATAGGCTAATTCAACACTTGCAAAAGCGCTACCATACAGACCTGTAGTTGCGCCTTCTTTCAGGGTGTCCTCAGCAGGTTTTCCCCTGGGAATATCAGGACTGCACCAATAATAGATTCCCTCTGCCGGAAATAAAGCAAGAATTTTTTTTACATCCTTGTCTGAAACAAAACCTAAAACAAAGTGCTTGTTTTTTGCTTTGTTCGAGCGTAAAGAAGGTATGATCTGTTGCATGCCATCGAAGTTGTGCGCTGCATCCGTAATTACCAAAGGCTCTCTTCGAATGATCATCCATCGCCCTATCATCCGTGTGGATAATTTAACAGACTTTAATCCTTGTTTTATGGATGCAGTCGAAAGTTTTTCATCCGGATACCACTCATTCCAGACAAGACATGCAGCTACTACCGTCGAAATATTTTTAATCTGGTATGGCCCTGTCAGATCACTTTCGATTTTATAAATCCCAATGTCTTTCCGGGATTGAACACGAAAAGATTGAAGGTCTTTGCCTTCTTTGATTTTTTTAAGGAAAACTTTTTTTGATGCAAAAGTTATGTGTGCATTTTCTTTTTGTGCTTTTAATTTGAATACCTGAGCTGTCTCCCTTGTCCACGCACCTACGACAACAGGAATCTCCTTTTTAATAATACCGGCTTTTTCAAAAGCAATTTCAGGCAGTGTATTGCCCAGCATTGACATATGATCATAGCTGATGTTCGTTACGACTGAAAGTAGGGGCATAATAATATTTGTTGAGTCAAGCCTGCCTCCCAATCCAGTTTCAATAATGGCCATATCTACTTTTTCATTTCTGAAATGATCAAATGCCATGGCAACCGTGATCTCAAAAAAGGAGGGTTGAATTTCTTTCCAGCTATGCTTATGGGTCTCCACAAACTTCATTACTTGACTTTCAGAGATCATATTTCCATTGATCTTAATCCGTTCCCTGAAGTCGACATAATGTGGAGATGTATAAAGCCCGGTCTTATAACCAGCAGCCTGAAAAATGGAAGCCAGCATATGCGAAGTGCTGCCTTTTCCATTAGTCCCTGCAATATGGATGGATGGGAACGCAAGATGAGGATCACCCAGATGGGAACATAACTTTCGGATATTGGTCAAATCCTTTTTAACAGCCACATCTCCGATGCGTTGAAACATGGGCAGGGATGTAAATAAAAAATCGATGGTTTCTTTATAATTCATCGTCCGACGTCTGTCTATATTTCAGATCACTGCTGTATGATTGATTACCTTCAACCGAAATATATATGTCATGAAACAGGTACTCATCATTGTCTCCTTAGTGATCATTTTTTCGTCCTGCAAAGAAAACAAAGGAAGCGTCAACACGGCTATATCTGAAGAAACATTACGAGCTCATCTCGAAATTTTGGCAAGTGATTCTTTTGAAGGACGGAAGCCATTTACGGAAGGAGAAAAGAAGACTCTCACCTACCTTGAAAATGAAGCGAAAAAGCTGGGCCTCAAACCTGGCAACGGAAATTCATACCTGCAGGAAGTGCCATTAGTCGAAATTCATGGCCATCCTTCAGACACATTACACCTGACCGGAAAAAATAATCTTTCACTGAAGCTGGGTGAACAATTTGTTGCATTTACGCAGCGTGCCGAAGATAGTGTCGTGATTGAAAACTCAGAAGTTGTGTTCTGTGGATATGGTATCGTGGCACCCGAATATAACTGGAATGATTATGAGGGCCTTGATGTCAAAGGCAAGACGGTGATCGTCCTCGTTAATGATCCCGGGCTTGGAAATGAAGACAGCACCTTTTTCAAAGGTAATGCAATGACCTATTACGGACGTTGGACATATAAGTATGAAGAAGCCGCGCGACAAGGAGCAGCAGCGATTTTCATCGTACATGAAACAACGATGGCAGGTTATCCCTACAATGTCGTGCAGGGAGCAGGTAGTGGAGCCAAATTGAATCTCAGATCAATTGGCTATGAACCCGTCAGGATCCAGGGATGGCTTTCACTCGATGCAACCAAACTCATCTTCAGTTCTGCGGGCATGGATCTTCAGCCCATCATGCAGGCTGCCCGCAAACCAGGCTTTAAGCCTGTTTCCCTGCCTTACACGGCCAGCATGATGATCAAAAATGATGTCAAAGAAGACGTATCTCAAAATGTCGTAGCTATCATCCCCGGATCGGAAACGCCAGATGAGTATATCATCTATTCCGCACATTGGGACCACTTTGGAATCGGTGCAGTCGTCAATGGAGACTCTATCTACAACGGCGCCGAGGACAATGCAACCGGGACAGCCGCATTGCTTGCCATTGCAGAATCCATGATGAAGAGTGATCCCCCCAAAAGGACAATTGTATTTCTCTGGGTGACTGCAGAAGAACAGGGTTTGCTGGGTTCTGCTTATTATGCCGCACATCCCATATTCCCTCCGGAAAAAACAGTCGCAAATCTCAATCTCGATGCGATGCATTCCTTTGGTCTCACCAACGATTTTTCATTGATCGGATATGGCCAAAGCGAACTGGAGAACATCGTAAAAAAATATGTTGAACAACAAGGGCGCTATGTACTACCTGACCAACAACCAGAGAAAGGTTCTTTTTTCAGATCCGATCATTTCAATTTTGCAAAGATTGGCATCCCGGCTTTGTATGGAAAAGGAAGTGCTGATCACAAGGAGCAAGGAAAAGAATATGCAACAGAACAACTAAAGAGGTATAATACTGAGCGATATCATCAACCAGCTGATGAATACAATGACACGTTTGATGTCAGCGGGATGTTGCAGGACCTCGATGTCTACCTGCAGGTTGGCCAGGAACTTGGTAGTAATGCGCAATGGCCGAAATGGAAGGAAGGGTCCGAGTTTAAATCAGTCCGTGAGAAAGGAAGACAGTAATTTTATTTGCTGACCGTTAGACCAGGTGTTCGCTCTGATATACCAATAGTGGAATTGAATTCTGAAAAGACATTTCTTTTGCCCGGTTCTTTTCAAATATTTCTTCGAACCATGTTTTCTTATGTGATAGCAATGCCAGAAGATCGATTCCTTTTTCTTTAACAAACGTATCCAGACCTGCCGTGACATCCTTGTTGTTTACACAATGGAGGGTCAGATTCTTATCATTGCTCCAGGATTCACAAAATGATTTCAGTTTGTCCTGTGATGAAGATCCTTCTTCAGTATCTACGTGCACGACATGCAACTGGCATCGCATGATATCGCGAAATTTTCTAAGAGCCTCAATCATCTTAGCATCCTCTGGAGTAAAATTAGTAGCCACTGCAATGTGCTCGATGATGCCGTTAACTTCAGCTGTGTCGGGGACTACCACGACCGGGCAGTGCGCTTCTTCCAATACCTTTCCGGCAACGGTACCAAAGAAAAACTTTTCCATCTTTCCGGCGCCGGTTGTACCCATGACGATCAGATCGGCTTTGTTTTTATTAGCTGTACGCAGAATGGCGGATACCGGAGCTCCTTCTTCCAGCACATGGACCATGGGGACATGATAATATCCATTATCGGAAGCAAGGTCACGGAGAACCGGAACTTCATCCTCATAATTTTCAAAAGCTTCGAGATCAATCGTATCATATACTTCCTGAAGGGTATCAGGCAGGTTCATCCTGCTGATATCCGGCTTGTCGAACGCATGAATGGTGATAATCGAGGCGCCCAGGTGGTCTGCAATCTGAAGGGCAAATATGAAGGCTTTTTCCGCCGTTTGGGAGAAGTCGGTCGGATACAGTATTTTTTTCATTACAGGCTTTCCATTTTCCTATTGAGGGTATGCTGATTGGAAATTTAGAATTGCTAAAATATTATAAATAGATGAATTGTCTACTAAACTGAAGGCGATATGATCCAATGCTAATTGACGACAAAATATTGGCATTACGAAATAAAGTATTTTTATCCGGTGATCAAGTATGCAATACCACTTTTATTAGCCACCACGGTTGTCCTTTTAGGGCTGGCTTCCCCTTTCCAGGCTTTTACAGGACCGAGACGCGACCCGGTCCCACCTTCCCAGAAAGTGGCGCATTCGATCCACTGCTCCGGTTGCCATGGTTTTGATGAAACGAAGCTGGCATTGGTAGATAAAGCAGGGAACGATGTTAATATTTATGATGACTGGCATGTCAGTATGATGGCATTATCCTCCCATGATCCATTCTGGCGGGCTACCCTTGCCCATGAGGTCAATCTCTTCCCAACCCAAAAAGCCGCAATTGAAACAACTTGTTTGAAATGCCATGCTCCTCTCGGCAGCATCCAGGCACATCTCTCAGGATTGCCTTATTCTTATGATCACATGTTGGCCGATAGCCTTGGATTGGACGGGGTATCCTGTGGATCCTGTCACCAGCAAAAGTCAGATGGCCTTGGGTCATTTCATAATGGGAATATTCAAATCGACACCAACAGGGTGATGTTTGGGCCATACCCAAATCCTTTCCAGGGTCCGATGCAACTTTATGTAGGTTTTGAACCAGTGTTTTCAGATCATATTTATTCCAGTGGCGTCTGCGCAGGTTGTCACACCCTGATCACCAATACACTTGATGAGACCGGCACACCCACAGGTAACCATTTTGTGGAGCAGGCTACATACCATGAATGGGTCAATTCAATCTATTCATTACAGGGAAAACAATGCCAGTCATGTCATCTTCCATTTATTCAGGATAGTGTCGTCATTGCAACAGATTTTCAGGTTTTAAAAAAGAGATATCCCTTCGGCCTCCACCAGTTCTTTGGAGCTAATACAGCGATGCTCACCATGATGAAGGAACATCAGGAAGTCCTCAACATCACTCCTTTACCAACAGAGGATGCATGGAATCAATCGATAACGAATAACAGGTTAAGTCTTGGAAGAGCCGGAAGTGTAGAAATTACAAGCATGCTTGTCCAGGACGATACATTGTATGTCGATCTCACAGTCAAAAATAAAACAGGCCATAAACTTCCTTCCGGATATCCAAGCAGGGTTGCATGGCTACAGGTGATTCTGAAAGAAGAAATCTCGGATGACACGATATATGCAAATGGCCTGATCGATGCAGATGGTCACATCGGAGGACGTGATTTACCATATGAACCACACCACCAGGTTTCACTTACTGAAGAGGACGTACAAATCTATGAGATGGTGATGGGTGATATGAATGGCTCATTGACGACACGGCTCAATGCGGCTGCTACACCTTTAAAAGACAACAGATTACTTCCTGTGGGTTTTAGAAAAAATCATGCTGTTTACGACACAACGGCCATTTGGGGAGAAGCTTTAGAGGATATCCAATATGATACAGAAAGTCAGCAAGGTCTTGATAAGATACAATATCGGATTTCACTGGATGGAAGAAAGGGCTTGGCATCCCTGGATATTACGCTTAGGTACCATACATTTCCTGCAAGATGGGTAAAGGATTTATTTGAACATGATTCACTATCCCAGGTAGCACAGTTTAAATCCATGTACCAGGGATATGAAGTATTTGATGAAGTCATTCATGAGTTGATGGTGAATGATATTCAATTATTTCCTACGGCAATCCATGCACCCGTGTATTCAGATGACATCCGTTTATTTCCAAATCCTGTTCAAGAGAATAAACTACACCTCAGTATCGAGAAAGATGACTGGAGTGAAATAACATATTCCATTATAGATCTTACCGGCCGTGAACTCCAGTCCGGTCAAAGTGAAAACAATATCATCCTGCAGAAAAAAATAAAACCGGGTCTGTATTTCATTGTATTCAATGAACAGACCCGGTTTATTTCGATGATACCTTTTACAGTATTATAGCTTAATAATCTTTTTTACGATCCTTTGCTCATTGCGTACTGCATGAAGGATATAGGTGCCTGACGGATACGCTGATAAATCTATTGTACCTGAACTTATTCCTGCAGCAGTTTTAAACTTTTGTAGTACTGTACCTTCTATGGATGTGAGTATAATATCATATGGTGCCTCTGATGCAATGGTAAGTTGCGTGAAGCCTGACGTAGGATTTGGTAAAATTAAAATTGCCTGATCTCCATCAGGATCCTTTGTGTCCACCTCAATATCCAAAAATGCAGTGACAGCTACGGGATCAGAACTACAATACTGATCTTCTGTTGACACGATCCAATCATAGAAATAATAGTAAAAATCCTCCCCAAATGTTGAGTTCGTAATGGATACAACACCATGTATGTCATATGGATACTCTACACCATTCGATGATCTCCACAGGATCGGACTTGCATCTCCGAATGTGGAAACATTCTGATCACTGTTTGTACTGATTGTGTAAGTTCCGATAGGAAGTTCCGCATGAAAAGACACTTGATTTTCTCCAGGTTCTAAATCTACTTCATGATCAAAAAAGTATGAAGCCCCCGTGATCTCAATTATTCTCACACCTGCAGAATCCGTAAAAAGAGTCATTCCTTCCAGCGTGATGGGTTGCAATACCTCAAAAATCAATCCTCCATTGACAAAGGCTGCATTATATTTTGTATTCCCTGCCTGGTCAGTTGGACCTACATGAAATGTTTGGCCTGCTATTGGGGAAAGATTATGTGCATAGAATGTTGTGCTCGTGGTAAGATCTGGAATCACCAGTTCTGATCCGGTTGCGATCTGATTGCCTTCGTCATCATACCAAACAATACTATCGCCCACAGCGATCAGGGTTGCAGCTTCACCTACAGAAAATGTATCCTGTTGCGTAACAGGAACATCCGGAATCAGATACTCCAAAATAAGTGTATCCGAACTTTGCGTTTTGCAAAATCCATCCACAAAAACATAATATTCTCCCGGACCGGTTCCTGCTATACTTTGCTCCGCAGCACCAGTAGACCA
>JBBREG010000087.1:0-12624 GCA_038203125.1 Chitinophagales bacterium | reverse complement strand
CACTGCTTCCTTTTCAAGAAAACGCATCCCGGGTGTGGTCTTACGCGTATCAAGCACTTTGACATTTAGGCCTTCAACCTCCTGCGCGAATAAAGAAGAAATGGTAGCAATAGCACTCATGCGTTGCATTGTATTGAGGGCAAGACGCTCACCCATCAATAATGCACGTGTCGGGCACGTCACATGAAAAGCAATATCTCCGGGGGCTACCGGACTGCCATCCGGCATCAATACTTCAAAATCAGCTCCCGCTGCCAGTTCTTTGAAGATCTTCCGCGCCACCTCAACGCCTGCAATGACGCCATCATCCTTAATCAGCAGTTTGGCTTTACTTACCCGTGTCGGGCGGATACAGGCCATCGATGTATGATCACCTTCACCCACATCTTCTGCAAGTCCATGGCGGATAAATTCGTCTAAGAGTGTATTGTAATCAATCATAATATCACGCAATAGGGTGAATTAAAAAATGAAAGTTATGCTTTCGGCACAACTTTCATTCGAAACTGTAAGAATCTGAATAGATTTTTTTAGAAAAGGATCCCAATACGCAGGATGAGATTGCTCACCGATGCCCGGGAATCTTCCCTTTCCAGAAGATATGGTGGGATAAGATCCGGATTATCATTAGCTGTATGGCCGTTGTCATTGATGACATCCAGCAATCCATTTTGAAAATATATACCACCTATCAGCGCATTATTTTCACTAATCGAATATTCCACACCGGCACCAAAGCCCCAAAAGACATTAAAAACAGAAAGGTCTTTATAGATATTTTCCTGCTCAAATTTTTCATTCGGCGTCTCGATATTTGCCCTGCCTCTCGTGAGGAATGCAAAGCTGAACATGGGTGCTTCGATGAAATACCTTAGATACCCCATTTCTTTTGAAGTAATCTTGAGCCCGATCGGGATCTCTACATATTGAAGGCTGTAAGTGATCTTGACACCATCCGGCAGCGGTTTATCACCGGTCTTGAGCATCTCATCGCTCAGGTCGGATTTTGGCAGGAAATTACCACCGGTCTCGTACCTCAGTGATCCCCCCTCATGAAAGCCAAGGCTGATCCCCGTAGTAAAAGAATAGTTCTCTTTGAAATAAATATCCGCCGAGGTACCCAGCTTCATCCCAAAATTACCACCTGTCCGTACGATCTGGTTGTCATTATTCGCCAGCCAGGAGATCATGGGGCTGGCTGAGAAGCCCATTCGTAAGGTACGTTCCTGTCCGAAGATAGACGTGGTGCACGTGATCATTCCCAGGATGAGACACAATATCTTTACATCCATTCGTTTCATAAGATTCAAACGCATAGCGAGTTAGTTTTTAATAATTGTTCGACGAATATGGGGGTAACACAGACAATCAGGAGAGGTAGGTTTATGCTGTGGCTGACTGGTCTGGTCTTACTCCAGGCCTGTAGACCTGCCCAGGACACAAATATACCCGATGTCTCCGATATCGATGTTGACATAGAGATAACACGGTTTGAGCGTGAATTGTTAGGAGACACGACAATTGATGCGGTCAGGCTTCAAAAACTGATGGATCAGCATCCGGCTTTTTCGGTGATTTACTTCAATCATGTCATGCCCAAGCCCGATGATCTGATCACAACTGACGATCCGGAAGCCAGGGTTCAGGACATACAGGAGTGGATTCGACATCCCCGGACACGTTGGCTTTACGATACTGTCCAGCAAATCTTCCCGGACGTAACTGAGGTTGAAGAAGAACTTGAATCGGCTTTCAGATACGCGAAATATTATTTTCCTGAAAAATCAACCCCTAAGATCTACACGACGGTCTCGGATTTTGGTTATTTCCCTTTCATCTATGCTGAGGATAGCCTGAGGGATGGGATCGGCATCAGCCTGGAGATGTTTCTGGGGGAAAATTTTCCTTACCTGAAATACAATGGCATCAACAATACATTTTCGGATTACCTGACCAGGTCGTATAATAAACAACATCTCACGCGTCGTGTCCTGGAAGTCTGGGTTGATGACCTCATGGGCGAACCAGTGGGTAATCGGATGCTTGACTATATGATCCACAACGGTAAAAAGCTCTATATCCTCAAGTCATTGATGCCCGGGACACCCGATTCAGTAATCATGGAGTATTCCGCTCCCAAGCTTCAATGGGCTATCGGCAATGAACGCAACATCTGGTACCAGTTTACCACCGACAAATTACTCTATGAGACATCCCTTAACAAGATCCAGAAACTGATTGGTCCCAGTCCGAGTAGTCCCGGGATGCCGGCCCAGTCGCCGGGCAACACTGCTTCGTGGTTAGGTTGGCAGATCATTAAAGTATATATGTCAAAGCATGCGGAAATGAGCCTTAAGGATCTATTGGATCAGAAGGATGCGCAGAAGATCCTTGACGAGTCCGGGTATAGGCCTCCCAGGTAGTAGAAATTGAGAGACGGTGAGAGAGTGAGACGGTGAGAGAGTGAGACAGTGAGAGATTGAGAGCTGTGTCACTCCAAGCTCCGTAGGTGCGGCGAGTAAAAACCGTTTAGGCCTGAAGGGCCGACGTTTATCAGCATAGGGTGTAGCCCTATGGAAAATGATGAATCCATCACACCACATCAGGCCTGAAAGGCCGAAGCAAACGAGAATCCTGCTAACCCCCAACCCCCTGAATGAGCGACCTTGATCATGGAATGAATGTTTGCCTTCTATGGGTCTCAGTCTTTGATCCCTGGTTTTTCCCGAGAAACCGTATTTTAGTTTGCAATCATCCGATACCTTTACAAACAATCATCACAATAAAATCCAAACCTCATGTCAAGAGCTATTCCTCTCGTCGACCTCAAAAAATTTACCTCCGGCACTCCGAAAGAACAAAAAGCCTTTGTGGATGAACTGGGTCATGCCTTCCAGGAATTTGGATTTGTGGGTGTGGTGAATCACGGGATCTCCAAGGATTTAGTAGATCGTTTTTACAAAGAATCGAAGTCGTTCTTTTCACTTCCCACGGATGTCAAGACGAAATATGAAGTGAAAGGATTGGCAGGTCAGCGTGGATATACCTCTTTTGGAAAAGAACATGCCAAGCATACGAATGTGGGTGACCTGAAAGAATTTTATCAGTTAGGTCAGATCGCTGAGGCTGACCATCCATTGAAAGAAGAGTATCCGGACAATGTCCATGTGGATGAGACACCTGATTTTACAAACACCGGAATAGAATTATACAAAGCATTTGAATCCTCTGGTTCAAATTTATTACGTGCAATCGCGATCTATCTTAAACTGCCTGAAAATTATTTTACTGAAAAAATTGAGATGGGCAATAGCATCCTGCGTGCGATCCATTACCCACCGATTGCGTCAGAACCTAAATCTGCTATTCGTGCAGAACAGCATGAAGACATTAACCTGATCACACTTTTAGTTGGTGCGTCAGCGGGTGGTCTTCAGATCCTGGATATGCAGGATCAATGGCTGGACATCGTGCCAGGTGAAGAAGAGATCGTCGTCAATGTAGGTGACATGCTGCAACGTTTGACCAATAATTATTTAAAATCAACTACACACCGCGTCGTCAATCCACCTCGTGAAGAGTGGCATCGTCCACGACTTTCTATTCCTTTTTTCCTGCATCCAAAAAGCGAGATGGATCTATCGTGTCTTCCATCTACTATTACCGTAGAAAAACCTTTGGCTTATGAATCAATTACTGCGGGTGAATATTTAAATGAGAGGTTGAGGGAGATTGGGTTGAAGAAATAATATGGGTTATACGCAGATAAAGCAGAGTTATTGAAAAATGAATTTGTGCTGATTTGCTTGCTGAGAAATCAAGAAGTTTGAATATTTTTCAGAACATCTTTTTAATACTTGATTCTAAGGCTGTGACTACTGAGAGTAAAATGGAATCTTGGGTTGCAATATAATTGTACATTAACCGTACTGACTATTTGAAATGATTGAGAATGGTTTTTGTCAAAAATGTGATTATTTCGCAAAATAAATTTTATTTTATCAGAAATATTGTTATCTTCGGTTAATATGAAGAAATAATTAGTTCAGGACTATTCCCACATCAAACTTGTGCAAATATTTTTATTGCGATTTATAACTTAAAACAATTATGCTATGAAATTTTCAATTGTTGCAGTCTTCCTATTTTTAATTGTGCATTATACTGTCAAATAACGGAAGTCCTCACATTAATGGCTAAAGACAGTATTATCCTTTCCGCCCGTCAAGATTCTTTTTTTAATACCACAAGGTATGACACCTCTTATCTAGGTTACGAGGTGTTAAAGCTACCTGTTCAGTCTATAGAATATTTAAGTGATGTCTACCTTAACATTCCCGAATTAGGTGATTCAACTTCCTTCTTCCTATCAAATATTGTATATAGAGACAGTTTTATAATTTGGACTGGAAAATCATACAATGAATTGTCTAACGGAGTATTGACATTAATCCAATACAAGCATTACATTAGTGGGTTTATATACTTAAACGATAATAACTGGGAATTATTACCAAGTAATAACAATAAAATATTGGCTTTAAAACGCAAAAAATCTCATGATAACTATTATAGATGTGCTGTTAGTAATAATTTAGAACCTGATGATAATGATGAATTGCCAGATCCTTGTCAAATCCCACCAGACGGTTGTTATGGTTTAATTAGAACTTTATTAGAAGTTACACCACCTGCAGATTCGTGGATTAAATTATTATATGGCAACAATATTCAATTTGGAGTAAATATTAGTCGATGGTTATTTGCTTTAAAGCTAGAAGCGGAAATTAATATAGCCTTAAAAAATAGCAGCATTTATAACAAATTTATTACAATTGTAGCAATTGATGACCTTACCTCTTTTCCATTTAATTATTCTGGTGTAGGTAATTTAATACCAAATATTGAAGATGATATTGATGATCTGGTCAATAATTCTCCGTTTAACGCAGATTTATCCTATTATAGATGTGATATAGGTATAATGCTAACTGATCAGAATTATCTCGATTATGCTGGAATTGCAAATGAAATTGGCCCTCCAGATGCTTTTTGTGGAATAATCGAAGTTGAATATATTTTAGGCGATTTACATCCATTTACTCATGAGGTTGGGCATATCCTTGGTGCTCGACATCATAGACTTTTTGATAATACAGATATTTGTAATCACGGATGGGCAGTGGATGAAGTTGATGAAAATGCGTTTATTTGGACAATAATGTGTTACAAATTAAGTGAAGAGGATAGATATATTTTAAATTACTCGAATCCGTTTGTATATTATGATGGAAATCGAACTGGCTCTGGATCCAATTATAATGCAGCTGCAGTGAATAATAATGGTTGCTATATTGCTGATATTCAAGACGATCCTTATTGGAGTATTTTGATCACTGGACTTGATTCAGTATGTAGTGAAACTTCTGAAAACTTAAGTTTTATTGCAGAAATAAATGAACCTGGACTTGCTTTTTCCGGCTTTGGCCCTTATAAATATATATGGCAATATGGCTATTCTTGGAATGATATTAATTTTCCAAACTTGGATTGGGCAAATCAAACAGATGAAGGCTTTTTTATCAATATTGCCTATGATCCAGAGCAAGGAAATAAAGAGTTATTTGTAAGATTAATTGTTGTGTCAGATGATGATTATATTCTTATAAGTGTTAAACATGTTATGCTTTTTCCAAAAGGTTGTGAATTTAATCCAATTCCTGAACCGTGGAGACCCAGAAGTACTTTGGAAGAAACATCTACTTTTTTGAATTGTCCTTTGACCTCAAATTTTATCAACTCAAATGGTAATCTGCGAGTTGAATTAAATTACCCAGAAATTTTTCAGAAATCAGAAAAAGCAATTAATGTTATTGACTTAAATGGTCAATCCATTTACTTTCAAAAATTAGACAATGATGCTTCACCAATTTTATGGCAACATAATTTTAAAGATATTAGTCCTGGAGTGTACGTGTTGACTGTTGTAACGTCTTGCAAAGCTGAATCATTCAAATTTGTAAAGCTATGAAAGGGTTAATTAGATTTCTTTTGCTATTGGGCCTTTGTACTTTTGTATCATGTGAAAAGGAAGAGCTATGTAATGTCTGTGAAGAGTGTGTTGAGCTTGAAGTTTGTAATTATGAAGAAGCTCCGCTTTTCAGTCCCGGAAAAATGCTTTTTGGCAGAGTTGCTGGAGTAAAAAATTGTCTCCCATTTATAGCAAGTGCCAAAATGTTGATATTTCCACCTGATTCCACCAGGTCTGACACAATTATTGGTATTGAAGTTAGAACATTTGAAGAGTGGGGGTCATTTTTTGCAAATAAAGAATCCATTTATATTACCACTGATCAAAACAGAATTGGTGACTATTCTCTCTTTTCTGAAAAATATCAGCAGTATGGAGCGGATTATAATACTGTGCAAGACCATGATGTTTTTGAGGATAGTTTTACTGTTGATACTTCATATGATAATACAATCTCCATTCGCAAAATAGATTACCACATTGGGTACATTGAAGGCAGCTTTGATTGCAGATTTATATTAAGCTCCAATATCCCGAGTGGCAATAATCCAGACACTATATGTTTCAGCCAATGTTATTTTGTTGCGAATGTTGAGCCATAATGGGAATGGAAAAATGAGATTAGATCACTCCATCCAATCCACATTCTTCCCCGAAGAATATTTTTTTCTTGTTGCAATTTTTTCTTTTTGACGTTCGATGATCAGCGATGCAATGCCACGTGCGGGAGGCATGGTCGATGACCGTAATGCAGCCTGGATTTTATGCTCTTCCACATCAAGACGATACAGTGAGCTCAGCAACAAGTCGAGATCACTATCCATCATTTCTTCCACTCGCTTTGTGAAGAGATCTAGTAATCCTTCTTCGTCGAGGATGTTATCTTTTTCCGGGAGTGTGTTAAAGAATTCCTGGAGATTGGAGTTTTCTTCCATGGGAGGAAGATAGGGGGATGGGAGGACAGGTGCTGTACCGGGCGTGGTACAACCCCTTCAGGGTTGACCGGGAGGGGTTGTAGTCTTCAGTCCCATGGGTAGGAAAAATAGCGACTGCGTCACTATTTTTCCTACCCATGGTTACTGATGTGCGATCCCTTCAGGATCGAGTGTGGAGTCACCTCAGGATCAATTTCAAGGAACTCTAAGCCTAAAGGGCTTACATATCATTAACCACGGGTGCAACCCGTGGTATGAAAAAAAGATATGGAGTACGCCGACCCTGAAGGGGTCGTACTTAGCTTTTCTCGGTCAGTGGGTGACTCACCAGCTTGAGGATAGCCTCGAGATAGGAGCGATCATTTGACAACCTGGGCACCTTGGCCTGGCTTCCTGCTTTGCCCACCTTTTGCAACCATCGATTAAAGGTTCCTTTGGGAAGGACGGTGAGCTTTAACCGGTCGAGGGCCATACCTCGATACCGTTTGGCTTCGTAGTCGCCATTCACACTTTGGAGATGGAGGTCCAGGGCATCCGCGAAGGCCTCCACCTGGTGCGGGGCTTTGTCAAATTCAATCAGCCAATGATGGCCACCCTGACCGCCCACTGTCATGTGGATCGGGGCAACGGTATAATCTGCCACCATTGCATGATGTTGTTTGGAAGCAAGCTCGATGGCCTTGTCGGTATTGTCCACCATCACTTCCTCGCCAAAGGTGTTGATGTATTGTTTGGTACGGCCGGTGATACAGATACGGTGTGGGTCCTTTGAGGTAAACATCACTGTGTCCCCGATCTTGTAGCGCCACAGCCCGCCATTGGTCGTGATGACCATGGCATACGCTTTACCTATTTCTATCTCTATCAGAGGAATGGCAGTCGGCGACGGGCTATTCCAGTCGCCTTCGGGGATAAACTCATAAAAGATGCCATTGTCCGGAAAAAGCATCAGCCCTTCCTGGCGGTCGTTGGTATCCTGGGACGCAAAGTATCCTTCGGACGCATTGTAGATCTCCTGAAAGGAAAAGTCTCCGGAGGGAAACATCTCCCGAAATTGGCTCTCATAGGGGCCGAAGCCGACGCCTCCATGCAGATAGGCAGATGCGTGAGGCCAGACTTCATGCATATGATCCATGCCGGTCATCTCGAGGATGCGACGGATAAGCACCAGCATCCAGGTCGGGACGCCGGCGAATACGCCAACATCTTCACGGCTGGTGACACGGGCCATGATCTCGATCTTCTGTTCCCACTCCGGCATGAGGGTGGTTTTAAAATTGGGCGTAAAGAACGGCCGCCCGATCCACGGCATATGATGGCGCATGATGGCGGAGACGTCCCCGTACCGGATATCCGGATGCGGTGTCTTCGAAATACTGCCGGTCAGAACCAGGTTTTTATCGGCGAAGACGCGCACCTCGGGCTTGCGGTGATAGAGTAAGGCCAGGGTATACCACCCTGCGCGGGTCTGAGTATGGTTGAGATGTTCGGTGGTGACGGGGATAAACTTGCTTTTATCTCCAGTCGTACCGGAGGATTTGGCAAACCACGTGACTAGGCCGGGCCAGAGAATATTGGTCTCGCCCTGCATCATGCGGATGATCTGGTCACGAATCTCCTCATAACTCCGGATCGGTACCTGGGCTGCAAAGTCCTTGTAATTTTTGATGGTCTGGAAGCCAAATTCCTTACCCACCTCAGTCTTCCTGGCTTTTTGGATAAAGGATTTCAGCATCTTGTCCTGATGGATGTGGATATCCCTTTCCGCTTCCTGCAGTTGCTTGTACAGGTAGGAGAGATAATAGGATATACCGGAATTGATCAGGCTTCTGGGTCGCATGTACTGGCCATCGGGCCTTTGGGTGGATTGATTTGTTTACTCTAATTTATAATAAAATGAACGGGAGGCTGAGTTTTAGAGCCGGAGATGCCTGACCTAAAAAATTAAGCTCTATAAAAAGGCCAAAATAAGTGCAATATTTTAAAATTTACATGACATACTAAAATGCTATTAATCAGTATTTTAATTCATAATTACGTATCATTTACTTCCATTTTTTGAGAAATATAACCCCCCCTTCAATTGATTAAATGGATTGAAATACGGGACTTTTGATTGGCAATACGATTTCAAAGGACATGCAAAGAAACACCCCTTATCAGTTCCGAAATCAAATGTCACTACCATATGAAAGCAAAACTAATGACGGCCATCCTTTTTCCCCATGTCAGGATCACGCTGGCCTTAATCTTACATCTGCTCATTGCACTACATCTTTATCCTGTTTCCGGCGACAGGAATGAACAGATTACACCACAGCAAATGATACCATTTCATGTCTTTGGTTCATCCCACCAGCTTCACCAGGTTCACCAGTTGAAAACAGATCTTCCATTCTGTAACGCTACTCTCGAGAAGCCATGTGAATGATGTACAGATTTCAAACGTGAAATCCTTTTTATTTACTGAGTTGATTGTGCCGGCAGGCGTACGTATTGATTGCAGCCAATGAGTATGTTCTGCCGGTACTTCGTTATTTGAGTGCCTTCTTCATGATATCCCACAGCACTTCATAGGGTATAATTTCGGTTTCGATATTCTGTCCGGATCCGGCCAGCTTAACTTCCTGCAATTGCCTGAATAAATCTTCGGTATATCGTTCTGTTCGGACCGGGTGAAAATCTGCTTTTGCCATCTGGATAACCATTTTGATCATGCAGTTGCTACGGTACGTGTCATCGCGCCGCAAATGTCTATAGGCATAGAACTTGAGTGCGTCTACCCTATCGATGATCTTACCATAGTCCTTCTTCTGAAGGAGAAATGTGATATGCATGAGGAGGATGCTGACGTTGATGCCACGTTTGTCTTTGCTGTAGTTGGGGATTTCGTTGAGGAATTTTGAGATGCGGAAGGGAGGTAGTTTTCGTAAAATCCTTTCTCTATCTACCATCCCTGACTCAATAATTAAATGGCAATACCCAAGAGTCAGATTTATTACCTCAAAATAGATGCCACTTAAATATTTAAAATCAAGCAATCGAAACGAATCACTGATAAATTCAATAGCATCATTATACAAGCCTTGATATAAGTAAGCTTTAATAGTATAATAAGAAAGTGAAAAATAGGTGGAATTATGTTTTTGAATTGTCCTCAAAGTCTCAATGCCCATAATAATTGATTGGTTGTATTTTCCAGCCTGTATCAAAGCCCACATCATTCTAATATTGACATTTCCACGCTTTGTTTTAGTTATAAATCTATTGTCGTATTTTTCCAATAATTGTGTAGAATAACTAAGAATACTTTCGTAATCCCGATTAAATTCAAAATAGATTAGCTCAATTCTATATTTATTATAATTATAATTAAATGAATTAATCGACAATTTCTTTAAATTATCTATGTAGTGTTCAGCTAATTTTTTATATTGGCTGTTAGTATTAGATAAAGATTCTGATTGACTTTTTTGCAATACAACATAATACTCAATTGTTAATAGCTCATATTTATAGATTTCAGCATATTCATTAAACAATTGTAAGTATTTCTTAAATTTATACTCATTATATTGATCTGATCCATAATAAGATACTAATATTTTTGACATATTTACAACAAGATCGCTGAATTCGTATCTAATTGCTTTAATTATTTCATATTCTAGCAATTTAATTCCTAACAAAAATCTTTTACTGTCATAGAGATAGACAATTCCCAGGTAATTGTTATATAATTTATGAAATTCATTTAATCTTGAATCATTTTCTTCCCATGGAATTTCATGCAATGATAAACATTTGAGTAAAATGTTTTTCATTGTAGACTTCAATTTTGAAAATTCAGAAGGTTTATTTAACGATCCAAATAATTTAAATTTTATTTCATCTTCATCACGACTATTTTCATCGAATAATAAATTAAAAAATACTATAAGTGCACTATTTTTCTTATTCTTTACTAGCAATTCAATAGTTGCTTTATTTGCTATATTGATGCTTACAAGGTCATACAAAATTTTCATATAGCTATAGCTCTAATCTTTAAGAGAACCGATCATAATTTTCCATAAAACCTCATAAGGTAAGATTTCATTTTCAATATTCTCACCTGAGCCAGCTAAGTGTACTTGATTTAATTGTTTCAACAAGTCTGCAGTATATCTTTCCGTTCGAATTGGATTAAAATCCGCCCTTGTCATCTGAATCACCATTTTAATGATGCAATTGCTTCTAAATGAATCATCTTTCCTAAGATATCGATAAGAATATTGATTTAATGAATCCACTTTGTCAATTATGCCATTATAGTCTTTCCTGATTAAAAGAAAGGAAATATGCATTAATAAAATGCTTACGTTAATACCTCTCTTGTCCTTACTAAAGACCGGAGAAGTATTTAAAAACTTATATAACTTAAACTCAGGAAGTTGATTTTTTAAATCTCTTAAATCCTCAAAAATATTTGATTCAACTACAAGATGAAGATAACCTAACGTAGTCAAGAAGAGTTCTCTATAGTTTTCGCTGATTTTAGCAAATTTCGGTGTCTCAACCATATCCTTTATAAGGACGACTGCCTTACGATAGTCACGATTGTATAGATAGGCTTTTAAAATATAATGAGCAAGAAAATACCAGCTTAATGTACCTACTGGAAATTTATGCAATTCTTTAAGACCCATTGAAGCTGCTTCTGCATTTCTGCCAGCTTGAATTAGTGCCCAGGCCTTCCTAAGGTTGACACTTAATGTAAATGTATTTGATTTCCATTTGTGTTTCGCAAAGTCAACCAAAACACTTTCAGATAACTCAAGCAACGCGCCAAATTCCTTTTGATATTCATAATAAGCGGCCTTTACTTTAAATTTATTAATATAAAAATTTAATGTTTGAACATCTGTGATCGATTCCAATTCTTGAACGTACCGGGCGGCTTTACTTTTTACAGAATCATTAGCATCAGCTAATGACTCGAGCTGGGTTCTCTGAAGGTCCAAAAAGTAATTTTCTGCTTTTAATTCATTCTCTTGAATACGAAGATATCTTTGTTGTATTTCAAGATATTTTTTCAATTTATACTTATTATACTCTCGCGTTGCATAATGTCTAACAAGCAATCTTGCTAAAACGATCACATTTTCAGTTAGGTGATGTTTAATACATTTCACAATAGATTTTTCAGCCAATTCAACTGATAGATAATTTGCTTTTTTCTCATGTAAGATCCTGATTGCAATTGCATACCTGAGCTCATTGAATGATTCATTAAGCCTGTTATCATCAACTTCAAAATTTGTGTTTTGCAGAATTGTTGAATGAATTAAAATGTCCTTCAATCTTGACTTGAGCCGAAAAAAAGCAGCGTAATTTCTTTTGCCATAAATTTCTTTCATTGCCCCTTCATCATCAAGACCATTTCCTCTAACAACTAAACTTGCGAGTTTTTTTAATGGACTTTCCTCTCCTGAAGGGATAAGAGCTTCAATAAGTTTGTTGCTTTTGCTATTAAGCTTAGCCAAATCATACAAAGTTTTCAATCTATCTTACTATTTATTATCTTGAAAATCAAACAGTTAAAATACTATTATTCAAATTTTTTGGACCAGCAGATTGTAAAAATACAAGTTTTTGTTCCCTATTATATATTGAATA
>JBBREG010000086.1:0-12671 GCA_038203125.1 Chitinophagales bacterium | reverse complement strand
CATACGCCCATTTGCGGCAGAGTTTAATGGCCGTTTCTACCGCTTCAACACCTGAATTCGCTATAAGGACTTTTTGATAGTCAAAATAAGAAGTGATGTATTTTTCGAATGGTCCCAATTGATCATTATAAAATGCCCGGGATGTCAAGGTCAGTTTGTCCGCCTGCTGCTTCAATGCATCAATAATTCTTGGATGACAATGTCCCTGGTTGACTGCGCTATAGGCTGAGAGGAAATCAAAATATTGCTTCCCATCCACATCCCATACATAGACCCCTTCACCCCGGTGAAGCACCACAGGTAATGGGTGATAATTATGTGCTCCATGTGCGTGTTCCAGATCCATAAAATGGGCGGATGAATTCAGCGTGGCAGTAGTCATGATGTGGATATTTGCTCTAAAATTACCACAATTCAGACCAATAAATCAATAGCCGGACAACCTTGATCAAAGCACTTATGTAGTGTTATGTGTCAAAATGGCAGATAAATCCTTATCTTCGCTTCCCTTTTTAAGCATATGAGTCATACAGATTCCATCGTCAGTACAATAGAACCATCGCGACAAGGTGAAGCCACTTACCAAGTTGTAGATGAGGTTGTTACATCGGTTAATGTAAAGCGATTCTATATAGAATCCTATGGCTGCCAGATGAATTTTAGTGACAGTGAAATCGTAGCTTCCATCCTTCAGACCTGCTCATATCATCCTACACGTGATATCGAAGCGGCTCATCTGATCCTTCTCAATACGTGCTCCATCCGAGAAAAGGCGGAAGAGACCGTTAGGAAGAGATTACGGACCATTGACAAAATCAAGATTAACCGTCCGGGTACGATGGTAGGCATCCTCGGCTGTATGGCTGAACGACTTAAAAAAAGCCTGCTGGATGAAGAAAAACTCGTGGACCTCGTCGTAGGCCCGGATGCTTACCGTGATCTGCCAAAACTTCTCTCTGAAGCCGAGGACGGAGATAAAGGAATCAACGTTCAGCTCTCCCGGGAAGAGACCTACGCAGATATAAGTCCAGTCAGATTGGAAAGCAACGGGATCACTGCTTTCATTTCGATCATGCGCGGTTGTGATAATATGTGTTCATTCTGTGTCGTACCCTTTACCCGTGGAAGAGAACGATCCCGTGATCCATTTACGATCATATCAGAAGCTAATCATCTTTTTGAAAGAGGGTATCGTGAAGTGACCTTACTGGGTCAGAATGTAGATTCCTATAAATGGCAACATCCTGAAACCAATGAAACATTTACATTCGCGCAATTGCTGGAGCATGTTGCCCTCGTCCATCCGGATTTGCGTGTGCGTTTCAGTACCTCTCATCCAAAAGATATGACGGATGATGTGCTGTATACTATGGCGAAGTATGATAATATCTGTAATTACATTCACCTGCCGGTCCAGTCCGGAAGCAGCCGGATCCTGACATTAATGAACAGGACGTATGATCGTGCCTGGTACCGTGACCGTATTGAAGCGATTCGACGGATAGTACCTGGTTGTGCGGTATCTTCTGACATCATTGCGGGATTTTGTACTGAGACCGATGAAGATCACCAGGATACCATGTCGATGATCGAATGGGCTGATTACACCATGAGCTACATGTTCATGTATTCAGAGCGTCCGGGTACACTTGCCGCAAGAAAATATAAAGATGATATTGATGATGAAGTCAAAAAGACACGTCTGAATGAAATCATCGCATTACAAAGGGAAACTTCCCGCAAACATAATTTGCGTGACAACGGAAAGATCTACCGGGTATTGATTGAAGGTGATTCCAAAAAATCAGACACTGAATTTAAAGGCCGCAATACTCAGAATAAAATGGTGGTCTTCGATAAAGTCCAGGGTTATGCACCCGGTGATTATGTAAATGTGCACATTGAATCGACCACCAGCGCCACATTACTTGGCCGGATCGTACAGGCCTAGTATAACTTATGAGTCCAGCATCATCCATCAAACAACGATTTGGTCTTGTCAGCCGCTCAGAAATTTATGACCGGGCACTCAATATCGCAGAGCGTGTAGCGGGTACGGATCTGACAGTATTGATCAGTGGTGAAAGTGGTGTTGGAAAAGAAGTTTTCAGTCAGATCATTCACCAGCTCAGTGCCCGCAAGCACAACAAGTTTATTGCCGTCAATTGCGGAGCTATACCACAGGGCACCATCAATTCAGAGCTATTTGGCCACGAAAAAGGATCATTCACCGGTGCTACTGCTGATCGGAAGGGATACTTCGAAACAGTAGATGGAGGGACTATTTTCCTGGATGAAATTGGTGAAATGCCACAGGACACACAGTCCTACCTGTTGCGGATATTGGAGTCAGGTGAATTTATTAAAGTGGGGGCGTCACATACACAAAAGACAGATGTACGCATAATTGCTGCAAGCAATGTAGATCTGCAGGAACAAATCCGGAAAGGAAAATTTCGCAAGGACTTGTACTACAGGTTAAACACAGTTCCAATTCACATACCCAGTCTGAAAGAACGACCAGAAGATATTTCAATCCTGATCAGACGATTCGCAGTTGACTTTGCAGAACTCTATCATACGGAATCGATTCGTTTTGATGAACAGGCAAAAAACATCCTGCTGAAATACAGCTGGCCGGGAAATATCAGGGAATTAAAAAACCTGATCGAGCAGATGAGTGTGCTGAGTGAAGACAAACACATTGATGCCGAAACATTATTGCAAATTGCTCCTCATCTGAACAAAACAAATCTTCCTGCCCTCACTAAGGGAAGTGGTGAAGGATTACAGGAACGGGAGATTCTATACAAGTTACTTTTCGACATGAAAGGGGATCTGCATGATCTTAAACAGCTCGTGTTCGAACTCATTCGGAGCAATAACCTGAGTTTTCCTGAAACGATCAATTTTCGTTCGATCCCTTCTACTGATATCGATCCGGAATTAATGCCCTCCCGCAAGTGGACACCACCACTGGCAGAGGATAATTATCTTAATCCTGTCAATCAGGATCGTCCTTCCATCATTATCGATGATAAGAAGTACAACAACGCCGACATTGCTGATGAAAGCTTTGCATTAGAGGATATGGAAAAAGATCTGATCCGGAAATCGCTCAAAAGGCATGGCGGACGAAGAAGGGAGGCCGCCCTGGAGCTCGGTATTTCTGAACGAACCCTGTACCGAAAAATTAAACAATACGATCTGGTATAGATAAGGCATGATTTTCGTTCTACTCGTCTATGACACCATTAATAGAACATAAAATGACAGCAATTCACAAAATTTCAACTCCTGCCTCCTTCGCGACGCTGGTGCTGGTAATTTTTTCGTGTTTTGCTTTTTCAGGATGCTATTCGCTAAAGGGATATAACATTGCGACGGATGTAGAGACCTTTTATGTTGGTGACTTTAAATTAACAGCTTCCAATGCGCCCCCAACGATCACACAAACATTTGCCGAGTCATTAAAGGATAAAATCTCCCGGGAATCACGTCTCAAATACAGCGATGAGGATCCTCATCTTGAATTTAATGGCACGATCCAGGGATACAATGTAACCGCTATTGCCCCACAACCCGGGGAACGAACAGCGTCTAACCGTCTCATAGTCAATATCAACATTGAATATATCAACCACCTCAACGCGAAGGACACGTGGACCAAATCATTTTCACATTTTGAGGATTTTCCGGCTGAAGGCAATCTGTTATCAGTTCAGGATGAATTGATCAGTGTTATCTTCAATCAGATCCTGGAGGATGTATTTAACCAGGCATTCAATAACTGGTGATGGAAGAAAAAGAGCGGGGGACATCAGGCAAGAGCCGGTTGGCAGAATCCATCAATCCCGAGATTGGCAATGGATCTGCGTGGGAGATAAACCCCCACTTTGCTTCCCTGCGTAGCGTTGACCCGACTAAATCATTGGAATCTCTTCTCTACTCCCCTTCAGAACTTCAAAAACTGGCAGACGAAAAAATTGCGGTTGTGGAGATATCTCCTTTAGAAGAAGATGCTCCATTGAAAAAGAACGTCAAAAAGCATAAGCCTAAACACAAGAAAAAGGATAAAAAGGAGAAGGCATTTGTAACGCCTGATGATGATTTGGGTGAAAAGGAAAAATTGAAGGATGTGGTTGCAGATCAGGGTGAAGAAAAAACTATCCAACCCTTACAATCCGATTCCACAGAGCCTACAACCATTTCGTCGAAGGAAAAACTACCTGCTGAAGGAAAACGGGTTAAGAAAATCATTAAGGCGGCTGAGGAAGAGAGAGGAACAGTACCCGTAGTGACAACTATATCTGAATCATCAACGGAAACCACCTTATCTCCTTTTACCTATTGGCTTAAAAATCTCCGGGGCTCTGAATACGTGCATCCGTACAATGATGATTATGCCCTGGATCAGCTGTCCAACAGCACAAAAGGCGGAATATCAGAGACTTTTGCAGAATTGCTGGCGGGGCAGGGCTATCGGGACCAGGCAATTGAAATGTATAAGCTTCTGATGGCCCGGTTTCCGGAAAAAAGTAGTTTCTTTGCAGCCAAAATTGAGGCCCTTAAATAATTACTGCGTTTATTATGCTTAAAATCATCACAATTCTCATTGCCCTGATCTGCATTCTCCTGATGGCTGTGATCCTCATCCAGAATCCAAAAGGCGGTGGTATTGACAGTACGTTTGGAGGTTCAAGTGCCAATCAGATGTTTGGTGCTGCCAGATCTGTGGACTTTATTGAAAAGGTTACCTGGGGCCTTGCCGCTACCCTTTTCGGACTTTGCATTTTCGCGAGCTTTTTTACGACGTAAGATCCTTCCATCCTCGAATAAGGACCTTACGGGTTCTCCCCATCATGATAATATCATTGCGTTCCTGTTGCCATCCTGTCAGCAATATCGGCATGTCAGGCAATATCCCTGCCCATACGGGTCTTGGAATCCTCCCTTTCGGCAATTTTGGCAGGGATACCTCTGGTGGCACATAATATGATAGTGTGAGCCTGACCGCAAGTGTTAACCATTACTCAAATTGATAAATTATAACATTATATGAAACTGAAACCAATTAATGACCGGATCGTGATCAAACCGGCACCTGCTGAGGAAAAGACCAAAGGTGGTATTATCATTCCGGATACAGCAAAAGAAAAACCACAACGTGGTGAGGTCGTAGCAGTTGGCCCGGGTAAGGAGGGCAATCTGATGACTGTCCAGGTGGGTGACATCGTTCTCTACGGTAAATATTCAGGACAGGAGTTATCCCATGACGGCGTTGACTACCTCATCATGCGGGAAGATGATGTCCTGGTGGTATTGTCATAATCGCCCAACTTCCCTTTATCTTAATCTATAACACAGACAAAATCTTATAAAAAATGGCTAAAGAAATTAGCTTTAATGCAGAAGCAAGAGAAAAACTAAAAGCAGGCGTCGATGCTCTTTCCAACGCCGTCAAAGTTACCCTCGGCCCAAAAGGTCGTAACGTAATTCTTCAGAAAAGTTTCGGTGCACCTACGATCACAAAGGATGGTGTTACGGTTGCAAAAGAAATTGAACTTGATGACCCGGTGTCTAACATGGGTGCCCAGTTAGTTAAGGAAGTAGCTTCCAAAACTGCGGATATCGCTGGTGATGGTACTACAACAGCAACAGTCCTTGCCCAGGCGATGGTGACTGCAGGTATGAAAAATGTCGTAGCAGGTGCCAATCCAATGGATCTGAAACGCGGTATCGATAAAGCAACGAAAGCAGTCATTGAAGACCTCAAAAAACAATCAGAGGTGATCGGTGATGATTTTGAAAAAATCGAACAGGTAGGCTCTATTTCTGCTAATAATGATGAGGAGATCGGAAAACTGATCGCTGATGCTATGCGTCGCGTTACCAAAGATGGTGTCATCACAGTAGAAGAAGCAAAAGGAACAGACACCTACGTGGAGGAAGTACGCGGTATGCAGTTTGATCGTGGTTATCTATCTCCGTATTTCGTGACGAATGCAGAAACGATGACCGTGGAATATGAAGAACCCTACATCCTGATCTACGATAAGAAAATATCCAACCTGCAGGAGATTGTTCCTGTTTTGGAAAAAGTAATCGGCGCGGGTCGTCCTTTGTTGATCATCGCGGAAGATGTGGAAAGCCAGGCCTTAGGTGTTTTGGTTGTGAACCGTCTGCGTGCACAATTAAAAATCGTTGCTGTTAAAGCTCCGGGTTTCGGTGATCGTCGCAAAGCTATGCTGGAAGACATCGCTATTCTTACGGGTGGAACTGTGATCAGCGAAGAGAAAGGATATAAACTTGAAAGCGTCGAACTGGAACAACTTGGTCGGTCAGACAAGATTACTGTCGATAAAGACAATACAACAATCGTAAGCGGTAAAGGCGGCCAGGATTCAATCACAAGTCGTATCAACCAGATCAAACAACAAATTGAGACTACCACGTCTGATTACGATAAAGAAAAACTCCAGGAACGTCTGGCGAAACTTGCAGGTGGCGTAGCTGTCCTGTATGTAGGTGCACCGACTGAAGTGGAGATGAAAGAGAAAAAAGCCCGTGTTGATGACGCGTTGAGTGCTACAAGAGCAGCTGTGGAAGAAGGTATCGTCACAGGTGGTGGTGTTGCATTGGTGCGCGCGATCAAAGCGATTGAATCACTGAAAGGAGTGAATGAAGATGAAACAATTGGTATCCAGATCGTGAAAAAAGCACTGGAAGCACCCTGCCGTACGATTGCAGAAAATGCAGGTGTGGAAGGTTCCGTTGTTCTTCAGGAAGTGATGAAATCCCTTGGAAGTGTTGGTTACAATGCACGTACGGATAAATTTGAAGACCTGAAAAAAGCAGGTGTAATCGATCCTACCAAAGTGACTCGCATTGCGCTTGAAAATGCTTCTTCGATTGCCGGGATGATCCTTACGACCGAATGTGTGGTGAGTGATAAGAAGGAAGAGAATGCTGGTGGCGGTGGTCACATGCACGGCGGCGGCGGCGGCATGGGTGGTATGATGTAATAAACAATCTTGTCGGAGAAATTCCGCAATGGTTTTGTAAATAAAAAAGCTGTGATGACCTCACAGCTTTTTTTATTTCCGATACCTATCGTTCTTACTGGGAATTGATGACCTTCGGCACCGCTTTAATATGCGCATATACCTCCACGTCATCATAAATATTTCCATCCGATCCGGGGCTTTATCACACAACTATGTTCCCAGCCTTAGTAGAAACAGAAATCCCGCCTCTTTGAGAGAGCGGGATTTCTTATGGGAATAAAAATTGTAATTGGCTATTGGGTAATTAAGCAGGTAGTGTTGCAAGCTCCTTTACAGGAACAGTCCATCCTCTTGTGTCTTCGTGGGTACCAAATCGCACGCCATTAATCTCATCGCGAATAGACGTAGAAATATCCCAATTGTGAGACAGTTCAAAGGTGCGATCATCATATCGGATCTCTTCGACATTGGCTACAAGCGCAGCCGTACCGGTTCCGAATACTTCGATCAGTTCACCTTTATCGTGACGGCTTAACACTTCATCTATGGTGATTTCACGTTCAGTGACTTTGTGCCCATTGTCCCGAAGTATTTGAATAGCTGATGCGCGTGTAATACCCTTTAAAATAGTTCCTGTAGTAGCGGGCGTTACAATTTCATCATTGAATACGATGAAAATATTCATGGTCCCTACTTCCTGCAGGTATTTATTGTGGATCGCATCTAACCATAAAATCTGGTCATATCCTTTTTCACGCGCCAATTTTGATGGATACATCGCAGCAGCATAGTTGCCTGCGGTTTTTGCTTCTCCTACCCCACCAGGCGCAGCGCGGATATAATGGTTTTCAACGAGCAATTTGATCGGCTTTGGATAGTATGGTCCGACTGGAAGACAGATAATAAGGAACTTGTACGTATCCGATGTTTTTACACCAACCATTTCATCCGTAGCAAACATCAGCGGGCGAAGATACAAGGCACTTCCTTCTGTTTTTGGTATCCACTCCTGTTCAAGCGACACCATAGTGTGAACAGCTTCCACAAATATATCTTCTGGTAATTCCGGCATGCACATGCGTACTGCTGATGCATTGAGGCGCTGAGAATGTAATTCAGGACGGAATAATAATGGAGCTCCATCTTTGGAGCGTGATGCTTTCATGCCTTCGAAAATGGATTGGCCATAATGAAGAGCCATGTTCATCGGGTGGATTTGCAAACGGTCCACAGGATTGATACGCGGATTGACCCATTGTGTTCCATCATAATCAATTTCAAACATGTGGTCCGAAATGATTTTACCGAAAGGAAGATTCTGAAAATCTACCGTTGACACTTTGGATTCGCGAGCCAGGTTGATCGTAAGGTCCTTCATGACATTTTTAGATTTACTGCAAAGTAAAGGAATACTTTTGTATTCATAGTCAGCATATTATATATCTTGAAACAAATCTTTTCTATTTCTTTACATTCATTATGGCATATAAAATTTGGTAAATGTTGCCTTATACGACCTTTAACATTCCTGAATATCCTGATCAGAAAACGGGTTCAAAAGACCAGTGGCTTTGGATCATACTTAATGAAGCATCGGGCCAGGCGGAAGAAGAGCTTTTAGGTAAAATAATCCCTGCTGTAAAGGCAGATCCCGGGACTCATGTCCGGCAATTTATTGCTGTACAAGATGACACACTTTCCTTGTCGTCACTCGGAATTACAGATGCAAAATTGATCATCAGCTTTGGTGTTATTCCATCCCGGTTAGGACTTTGGATTGACCTTGAATCACAGGGAATGCGTAAACTTGAAAAATTTTCTTTTATACTTACCACATCTCTACGTGACCTGAGTACAAATGCTGTAGCCAAAAAAAATCTTTGGTCTTCTATGCAGCGGTTCCTCGACAAAAAATAAAACATGGTTCGCAAAGAGATCCTGTTTGCCAGCAACAATGCGCATAAAGTTGAAGAGGTGCGAAAACTTCTACCTGAAAATTTTCATTTGCTCAGTCTCAGCGATCTTGGCTGGACAGAAGATATTCCTGAACCCTTCGACACCTACCAGGAAAATGCAACAGCAAAAGTGCAATATGTATTTGAACGAACAGGTCTGAGTTGTTTTTCTGATGATAGTGGTCTTGCAATTGATGCCCTTGATGGAAGACCTGGTGTATTCTCTGCGCGCTATGCCGGGGATAAAGGAAATGCGAAAGCAAACATCGACAAAGTGCTGCATGAAATGAATGGACTGACGAATCGGTCTGGTAGATTTTATTCCGTAATTGCATTTATGGATCCCATACAGCATGTTACACTCTTTCAGGGAATTGTGGAAGGGGTTATTACTATAAAACCTAATGGTACTGGTGGATTTGGATACGATCCGATATTTATACCAACTGGTTTTCATCAGACCTTTGGACAATTACCTGATGCACTAAAAAACAGAATTAGTCATCGTGCTGCTGCTATGAAAAAGTTTCTATCGTTTCTAATTCAGCAAGCATAACTTTTTACCTTTCCTTTCATCAATTTTAGATCAGCATATCCAGGATCACTGTTGCTCCAAATAGAATACTTGCAATACCATTTGTCTCAAAAAAAGCCTGATTAATTTTGCTCAGGTCATACACTTTGATCAGGTGATGTTGCCAGAATAATAAGCAGACAAATCCGATGGCGCCTACCCAATGCAGGTATTGAAATGAGGAGAATACCTGTCCTTGAAAGACGGTGATATATAAAAGCAATAAAGCACACATGATATGCAGTGCAATTGAAATATTCTTTGCTGTCTTTTTACCAAATCGACTCGGTACAGAATGGAGTTTATGCGTCCTGTCAAAATCTTCATCCTGGAGTGCATACACAATGTCAAAGCCGCTGACCCACAACATCACCATGATACCATACAGGATAGGAAGCAAATGAAACGTGCCCGTAACAGCTATGTACGCACCCACAGGTGCCAAACCCAGCCCAATACCCAGTACGAAGTGACACAGCCATGTAAATCTCTTTGTGTAACTGTATCCCAGGATCACCAGTAACGCGATGGGTGATAAGTAAAAGCAGAGCGGGTTAATCCAGTAGGTGGTAAAAATAAATGCAGCTGACATCAGGAAAACAAAACGTAATGCAGCTACGGGATTGATGATGCCGGAAGGAATCTCACGGACGACTGTCCGTGTATTCTGAGCATCGATCCCACGATCTATATAGCGGTTGAACGCCATCGCGGCGCTGCGAGCGAAAATCATACACAGGATGATCAGTCCCAGAAGTTTCCATTCGAATGGGCCGCCCGTTGCTTCCATGCCTAAAAAGAATGCCAACAGGGCAAAGGGTAATGCGAATACCGTGTGCGCAAATTTGACGAGGGACAGATACGCTTTCATAAGGTAAAAGTAAAAATGCCCGCAGAGATGATCTCTACGGGCATTCGAAAATCTTGCAAAGCAATATTACCTGCGATTATTTGCTTGGATTAGCAGTCGTAGGTGTTGCAGGTGCGTTAGGATCTTTGTTCACCATTCCGGAGATATTCAGGAATGATTGTGCCGGAACAGTGTTAGCTGTAACGGTTACACGCTTGGTTTGTTTGCCTGGTTTGCCTTTGCTATCAAACTCAACATCGATCTGACCAGTACCCCCCGGAGCAATAGGCTCAGTTGGCCATTTTGGGACAGTACAACCGCAGCTACCTTTTGCGCTGCTGATGATCAGAGGCTCGTTACCTGTGTTTTTGAATTTGTAGGTGTGTTTAACTTTTTCACCATCATTGACTGTCCCGAAGTCAAAATCAGTTTCCTCGAAAACCATTGTAGTTGTTGGGCCTGTCGGAATCTGTTCGATTGGTGTACCGTCGGCATTGGTAGCTACAGCATTAGGGTCAGCAGGTGTTGCTGTCTGGGCATCTGTAGTAATATTTTCCCTCGCCTGGTCACGGGCATCTTTTGCATCTCCCTGGCAAGCGACCATTGATAAGGATATCACCGCGATCAGAGCTACAAATAGATTTTTGAGTACGTTCATTTTTATTGTATTTTTTTAACTGTTTATGAACACAAAAGTAGGTTAAGATTACATATTAATAAAGACCTCATGCATGACCCCTTGTTAACGAGGTGTGAATCAACAAAGACGGGCTGCATACGGGACGGATCTTCATTTATTCTGACGAAATTTTATCTTTGCGATCCTCTCATCTCAGGTGAGATTTCTGGGTCCCGTAGTTCAATGGATAGAATAGAAGTTTCCTAAACTTTTGATGCAGGTTCGATTCCTGCCGGGGCTACTCTGAGAATACAGAATATCGAACAAGGAATGAAGAATGTTGAAGTCTGAGGAATGCCGAATATCGAACAAGGAATGATGAATGTTAAAATTTTCGGTCGAGGCGGTCAAAGATGTTTTTGACACAACCCTAATTGAAGGCCGAAAAACGAACAAGGAATGATGAATGTTGAAGTCTTCGGTTGAAACGGTTTTACCTGATTAGACACAACTTTTATTCCTTCGAAAGTTTTAAAACCTCAATCTTTCGATTTTCTTTACCCCAGGGATTTCATAAAAACCTCAAAATTCCTTGTTCCTTGTTTGGTCATTCCTTCTTCATTCCTTGTTCTTTGTTCCTTATTCCTTCTTCATTCCTTGTTTGTTATTCCTTTTTGTTCACTGCTGCCAGCGATAGGTTTCAAACGTAAAGCCAGCAAGATCCAAAACCCTGTCAACCACAGTCAGACAGAGCTTCTCAATCGAATCGGGCTGGCTGTAGAAGGAAGGGATGGCCGGGCAGATAATAGCGCCTGCCTGGGTTAGCTTCTTCATATTATCAAGATGGATCAGGCTAAAGGGGGTCTCGCGAGGGACGAGGATTAGCTTACGACGTTCTTTGAGGATGACATCAGCGGCACGGGTCATGAGATCATCTGAAAACCCAACAGAGATTCTGGCGAGCGTCCCCATAGAACAGGGGCAAATGATCATCGTCCCAAAACGGGCAGATCCGCTTGCAAAAGGAGCCATAAAATCATCCTGTGCATAAAGCTTGTGCCCATAGCTCTCTAATGTTGTATTTGGCATCTCGAGATCCCAATTGATTTGGGCATTACGGGAAGCCACAATACACACTTCTTCATACTGGTCCCTCAGGGCAGCTAATCGATCCAGCAAGAGCCGAGCATAAATTGCCCCGCTAGAACCTCCTAATCCTAATATGAGTTTATGCATATCTTTGCGCCTTAATCAAAGTAAAAGTAGAATGACTTTATTGAAGTATTGTTTATTCACGCTCTTATTCACCGTTACTGCCGCTGCCCAGGCACAGGAAATCAACTGGATGACCTGGGAACAAGCTGCCGCAGCCAATGCCAAAGAACCCCGCAAGATTTTTGTGGATGTGTATACGGATTGGTGTGGCTGGTGTAAAAAGATGGATGTGACCACATTCGTGGATCCTGCCGTTGTGGAGTTGATGAACAAAAATTTTTACGCAGTCAAACTGAATGCGGAACAAAAAGAACCGATTGAATGGCAGGGCGAGAAATATGAATGGTTTGCTGGTGGACGGAATGGTGCTCACAAACTTGCGTACGATCTCCTCGATGGTCAGTTTTCTTTTCCAACATTTGTCATGATGGATAGCGAATACAAACGAATT
>JBBREG010000085.1:0-12749 GCA_038203125.1 Chitinophagales bacterium | reverse complement strand
CACAGTCTCATCCGTCCGGTTCACCAACGCGCGATCCATCCACTCCACAATCTTGCGGCAGTCATTTTCATCCATACCACGAGTCGTAATGGCAGCAGTGCCAACTCGGATACCTGATGTTACAAACGGACTATGCTTGTCAAACGGAACCATGTTTTTATTGACGGTAATATCAGTTTTTCCTAAAGCTTCTTCCGCTTCTTTTCCGGTCAGGTTTTTATTGGAAAGATCGATCAGCATCAGGTGATTATCAGTGCCACCGGAAATGATCTGATATCCAAGTTCCACAAATGCATGGGCCATAGCCTGTGCATTCGCAATGACTCTTTTGGAATATGTTTTAAATTCAGGTGAAGATGCTTCAATAAAAGACACTGCCTTGGCAGCAATCACATGCTCTAACGGACCTCCCTGCATACCCGGAAATACACCACTATTGAGGATGGTTGACATTTTGATCGGCTCACCTTTTTTGGTTGTACGACCCCATGGATTGTCGTAATCACGACCCATCATGATGATACCTCCCCGTGGACCACGTAATGTCTTATGTGTAGTCGATGTCACAATATGACAATGCTGCATCGGGTCTGCAAGCAGACCGGTTGCAATCAATCCGGCGGGATGAGCAACATCTGCCATCAATATAGCACCCACTTCATCCGCGATCTCACGGAATCGTTTGTAATCCCAATCCCTCGAATACGCCGATGCACCGCAAATGATCATTTTAGGTTTGCTCGCAATAGCCTGTGTATACACCTCCTCCATATCTACCAACCCGGTTTCCTTCTTCACATTGTATGGAACCACTTTAAACGTCAAGCCACTATAATTGACCGGCGAACCATGAGTCAGGTGGCCACCATGAGCCAGATTAAAACCCAGCATGGTATCGCCCGGCTTCATACATGCCAGGTAAACTGCACTATTCGCCTGCGCGCCGGAATGCGGCTGCACATTGGCATATTCAGCTCCAAAAAGAGACTTCAAACTGTCAATTGCAATGGTCTCTATTTCATCCACCACTTCGCAACCACCATAGTAGCGTTTGCCGGGGTAACCTTCCGCATATTTATTGGTGAGGCAAGACCCCATAGCTTCCAGGACAGCGATGGATGTGAAGTTTTCAGAAGCAATCAGTTCAATTCCTTTTCGCTGGCGATTTTCCTCTTTTCCGATAAGCTCGAATATGGTCTGTGTGTCAACTTGATGATTCATGTTTGGTCGATGGCTTTGATGCAAAGATGTAAAATGTTTGGAAGGTGTACAGGGCAGTGGTTAGGCCGGGTAGCAAAGAAAATACTTACGTGTCAGGCTGATTTCCACGGCCGGATTGAGGAAAGTAGAGAATGGCCGTATCGCCCCATCCTTGGTCAGGATCCGGATCTCATCCTGCCCGGATGTATAGGCACTGATGGCCTCACTTCCGGTCCAGACTAATTCTGCTGCCTCTTCAGCAGTAAACCCATATTTCTGTTGAGTTGATTTGATCATTTCCTCTACCGCCTGGGGTTCAAACTTATTTTCTGACCAGCGGATCTTATGCAGGTTCCGATTGATGAGATGGGAAGTCAGGAATGCAATCGACTTAGAGGAATAATTCTGAAGATGTTTAAAACTGTATTCAATCGATACATCATCCAGCATCTGGAAATGGGGCAACACATGCTCGAGATCATTTTTAAAAGCGGCCAGGTCAATTGGTTGCGAAAGGAAGTAATTTAACTCAGGTGCTATATAGCCGGATCGTCCCACGATATTTTCTTTCCACAATAATTGAATGACTTTTTTCGCCATCAATTCAGCTGCCAGCACAGTCTTGTGCAGATATACCTGCCAGTACATAATCCTGCGTGCCACCAGGAATTTTTCAATGCTGTGTAACCCTTTCTCCTCCACCACCAACTGATCATCTACAACCTGCAGCATGCGAAGGATACGGTCATGACCTACGACCCCTTCGGCAACACCGGTATAAAAACTATCTCTCGACAGATAATCCAACCTGTCCAGATCAAGTTGTCCACTGATCAGCTGATGAAAAAATGGCCGGGTATATAAGCCTGTAAACATCTGCTGCGCAAGGGGTAGTGTAGCCTGGAATTGATCTTTGAAATAGTCGATGATGATGCGCCCGATCGCCTCATGATCTGCACGGATGATCGTTCGTTCCAGTGCATGACTATACGGACTGTGTCCGATATCATGTAACAAGACCGCCAGTAAAGCAGCTTCTTCTTCGTCCGGAGAGATCATCACCTGCTTGGAGCGCAATTCATCAATTGCCATACCCATCAGGTGCATAGCCCCCAGTGCGTGGTGAAATCGTGTATGCATGGCGCCCGGATACACCAGGTGTGTCAGGCCGGTCTGCTTAATGCGCCGCAGCCGCTGAAAGAGGGGATGTTCAATAATGTCAAAAAGAAGCGGTGTCCGGATATAAATTAATCCATAGACCGGATCATTTATGAGCTTCCTTTTGTTCATAGGGCAAGTTTAAGGAAATATCAGCCACCGCGGGTTCGTTGGAGTGGTCTATATATCTCAAACGTTGTAATATTGAATATGGATAAAATCAAGATACTGTGGGCCGACGATGAGATCGATCTGTTGAAACCCCAACTATTTTTCCTTGAAAAGAAAGGGTATCATGTCATCACTGTCTCCAACGGCTTTGATGCTATTGAAGAATTTGAAAAGGCGGGTGATATCGATATCATCTTCCTGGACGAAAGTATGCCCGGTCTCACCGGCCTGGAAACACTTGGCCGCCTGAAAACACTCAAGCCTTCATTACCGATCGTCATGATCACGAAGAATGAAGCTGAAAATATTATGGAAGAAGCATTGGGATCTCAGATCGATGACTATCTTATCAAACCCGTCAATCCCAACCAGATCCTCCTGACGTTAAAAAAGATCGTCGACAACAAGCGGCTGGTGCGGGAAAAAACGTCTTCTGATTACCAAGTGGAGTTTCGCAATATCCTGATGGAAATTAATAGCGGCCTCGATGTCAAAAGTTGGGTGCAGGCATATAGAAAAATTATCGCGTGGGAGCTCAAGATCGATTCTTCGGGAAGTGAAGGCATGATGGATATCCTGTCGATGCAAAAACAGGAAGCCAATTCTGAATTCTCAAAATTCATCGGCAAAAATTATCTCACGTGGATGAAGGACCGGGATAAAGGTCCATTAATGTCTCCAGACCTGATGGGAACGAAAGTTTTTCCACATCTCGCAGATTCGGGTCCTGTTGTTTTTGTATTGCTTGACAACCTGAGATGGGATCAATGGAAGATCATCGAGCCGATCATTACAGAATATTATGATGTGGAAGAAGAGGAATTCTTTTACAGTATTCTTCCGACATCAACGCAATACAGCCGCAATGCGATTTTTGCGGGCATGATGCCTGCAGAGATTGCAAAAAACTATCCGGAAATGTGGGTAGAAGATTTTGAGGATGGTGGTAAAAATATGCACGAGCAGGAATTATTGGGAAAACAAATCCAGCGTCGCATCCGGAAGGAAATGAAATGGCATTATTCCAAAATCACGAATGTGGAAGCTGCACGTGATCTTAGTGATAAAGCACTTGATCTGATGCACAATGACCTGGTGGTAATTGTCTATAATTTTATTGACATGCTTTCTCATGCACGTACGGAGATGGAGGTCCTAAAAGAATTAGCAGGTGATGAAAAAGCATATCGCTCATTGACCTACAGCTGGTTTGTGAATTCACCCCTTTGGGTAGCACTCCGCAAGATGGCGCAGCAGGGTATGAAACTGATTATCGGTACTGACCATGGTACGATCCGTGTAAAACAACCATCACGTGTCGTTGGAGACAGGAATACAACGACGAATCTTCGCTATAAGATGGGTAAGAATCTTCAATTCGAACCCAAGGATGTATTGGAAATTAAAAAACCTGAAGAAGGTGGGTTGCCCAGACCGAATCTGAGTTCGTCATACATCTTTGCAAAGGAGGATAAATATTTCCTGTATCCGAATAACTACAATCATTATAATACCTATTATCGGAATACATTCCAGCATGGTGGAATTTCACTTGAAGAAATGATTTGTCCGATTATAAGATTGAATCCGAAAGCGGGTATCAGGACATAGACAGGCAGTTCAAAGAGTTGCACGGATTGCTGGGTAGGGTTGATGCTTGATTCGTCTTAATGAGTAAGGAGGCCCTGATCCCTGCAAACTTCCCTTCGGCAAGCTCAGGGACCGCTCATTGTAAAAATGATCTTACTGTTAAATAAGAGCATCAGACTGTAAGATTTCTTCAAATAAAGATGGATGGGCTTTTACAAAATCATCCCACAATATACGGCTGGCAAGAAAATGGATATGGTGTCCAAATGATCCTTTCGCTTTGAAAGTGACTTTATAAATTCTCCCCGGCATGAAACTTCCCCTGGCAATAGAAGCAATGTCTGAGAACGGATATTTATACGTTTTGAAATAATTACTAACATAAATATTTCGGCGATCCATATCTACACGGTAGATTTTCCAAAGAATATATTTAATAAAGGCAAATCCACTACCGAGAATAAAGATCGTGGTGCCCCAAACGATCGGATTGGTAAAGACCTGAGCTTTACCTCTCACGGCAATCGTTAATAAGACGATTAGAGAAATCACGGTGGCCAACCAAATGGTAGGTAACGCGATGCGGATGAATATGGTCAGTTGTGAGGATACTCTTTCCATATTATTATTCTTCTTTTACGGCCAGGGAGTCACGTGCTTCTTTTTCAGCTCGTTCTTTATCTATACGTCGGGTGACGATAATACTAACTTCGTAGAGTGTATACAGGGGGATCGCCACCATCATCTGACTGATGGCATCGGGAGGTGTAATGACGGCTGCCACCATAATGATGAGGACAATAGCGTGTCTTCGATATTGGCGAAGAAAGGCTGATGATACGATACCAATCTTGGCCAGGAAATACATGACCACCGGCAATTCAAAAACAAGACCTACGGGCAGCGTAAACATCGTCATGTTATTGACGAGCGCAGCAAGCGTTGTGGTATTCGCTACTTCCGGACTTACACTATACGTTGATAAAAACGTAATTGCGATCGGGGAGATAATAAAATATCCAAAGGATACACCCGTAAGAAAGAGCAGGCTGCAAATAAAGACCATCCCCCTAGCGGCTTTGATCTCATTTTTATAAAGGCCCGGTCGTATAAATTTCCAAAATTCATAAAATACATATGGGAAAGCCACGATGATACCAAGCCACAACGACACTTTCAGGTGACTGATAAATTGTTCCTGGATGTCGCGGGTGATAATCTGAAGGTTTTCCGGATAAAAGCAAAACTCGGGTGAGATATTACAAAAGACCTGGTAGGTAACAAAATCAGCATGGGTTGGACCCAGGATGACATATTGGAAAACAAATGTTTTAGAAAAAAAGACAACCAGGGAAACGATTACCACGCTGGCGGCAGCACGCAGGATATGCCAGCGCAATACTTCGATATGTTCGAAAAAACTCAGCTCATTTGCATCCTTTTTTCCAGCAGTCATGTTTGGTATCGGTTCATGTTCTGAAACTTCAGGGCACGAATATCGTGAAGTCTGGCAGAATGCAGCCAAATAAAGGGTTAACACGACTGATACCCTTCGGCGAACCTGCAATGGCTATATTTGTTCCCCCGTCACAGGCGGTGGACCAGGCGGATTCAGGATCATTAGTCGTATGAAGGTCAATCACTTAGAGATGATAAAATATAAGGGCGGGAGGTTAAGTTTAAACATTATGGGCAGGATACTATCGATATTTTTTTTAGCAGGTTGCAGTATTTTATGTTTCGGGCAACCCCTGGACGGTCTGGTAGCGTATTATTCCTTTGATGCCTGTGATGCCACAGAGGATACGGGAAGCGGAGCGAATGGCGTCATTACCGGCAATGCGACCTGCGGATGTGGTGTGGAAGGCAGCGGCCTGAGATTTGATGGAAATACAACCGTCCAGATCCTTGGCAATTTTGATTTTCTTTTTGGTAATGATTTCACAGTGAGTTTTTTCGTGCTTCCGGAACCTACATCCAATCAGACGATGGATATTATTTCTAAAAGTGAAACGTGTGGTATCGACAGTACATTAGAATTAAGATATAATCCAACTACCCGCGAAATGTCACTTTCACTGTCACAACAAGTGGATCTTCGGGCGAGAGCATCATATAGCCTGCCTGACAATCGTTGTTATCATCATATCGTATACATGCGTCGTCAGCGGGAAGTGGTGATGTTCTATGATGGTGTGCAGGTAGATCTCGAACCTACAGCGGCACTCATACAAATTCTTAACAATGGTATTCTGACATTGGGAGGTGGCCCTTGCCTTGCGAATGGAGAAGTCAATTTCCGGGGTGTGATGGATGAGCTCCGTTTTTATAGCCGTGCGCTCACCAATTTTGAAGTGCAGGCATTGTACAGGCCGATTGATCAAATCACGTCACCTGATACGATACTATTTACCGGTACATCCATGCAGGTCAGGCTTCCCATAACGTGTGCAACCTCTGTACTGTGGTCTCCGGGTGGTAGTGTAAGTGATGTCAATATTGCAGAACCCATCCTAAGTCCTACAGTCACAACAACATACCAGGTCGAATTGGATTATGGTTTTTGCCAGGCGAGTGATACTATTCATGTGACGGTTGCAGATTCATCTGACCTGACGTGTGACAAGATATTTTTTCCAACTGCCTTTACCCCTAATGGTGATAACATCAATGATGACTGGGGTATCAGCAACATTGTATTCCTGGGTGAATTTATGTCTCTCGAAGTATTTGACCGGTGGGGTGGCTCTGTATTCTTTTCAAATACACCCGATGAAAGATGGGACGGCACCTTCAAAGGTGAAAAACTCATGCCCAACCAGTATGTCTATCAGTTCACGTACCGGTGTGCAGACCAGGAGCGACGTAAGCGCGGCAGCTTTGTGATCCTCAAGTAATCGGTGTTCGGCGGTTGCTGAGCTGTAGCGCATGGATGCGTGTTAGCAGGTCGAAGCATAATCGGTAATCAGTAATCAGTAATCAGTGATCGGTGATCGGTGTGATCTATCATTTCCAAAGAAATAGGTTTTCACTTGTTGTATTCAAAACTGAAATCGTAGAAATAGGTTTTCACTTTTTTAAGATTTAATTACTCGTCACTCGTCACTCGTAATTCGTAATTTACATTACCGAATACCCATTTTAATCGTTGTTCGGTATTCAGTGGACACTATAGTGCCAATCATTTCCAAAGAAATACGTTTTCACTTATTGCAGTCAAAACTGATATCGGAGAAATAGTTTTTCACTTTTTTAAGATTTAATTACTCGTCACTCGTCACTCGTAATTCGTAATTCGTCACTCGTAATTCGTAATTCGTAATTAATATTTACCGAACACCGCTTACCTGATTAAAGTAATATCCCCCTTAAACTGCAACTTCGTATGATTATCAACAAACTGGATCTCGGCCACATACACGTAGACGCCGGGACTGAGTACATCCCCATTATACGTACCATCCCAATTGCCCGTACCAGATGGGTTGGGTGTCATCACACCCTCCGCATGTACAAGGTTGCCCCATCGATCATAGATGTGGAAGAAATTGATCATCTCAATACCGGGCCCTGTATAAATCCTGAAATCCTCATTAACCCCATCGTTATTGGGACTAAAAACTGATGGGATATATACATCTCTGTCATAATCCACTTCCACCAGTATGCTGGCAGTACCCTGGCAGCCATTGACATCTGTGACGGTCCAGATATATTCGAACGGTGTCACATTGTACACAAAGGTACCCGGACATGTGCTGCAGCTCAGGTTCGATCCGGTCCACTGTGTCATCACAATAGGATTATCACTTTGATCAATGGACCCTACGATATACAGGCTGTCACCCAGATCAATTACCGGATCTTCAGGACCTATTGACACGAGAATTGGATTTGGTTCCATCACGGTATACGTTGTATCCGTTGAGCAACCTCTGTCATCAAATACACTGACAATATAAATACCGGAAGGAATCATCACCGGATCACCAAGCTCGAGCAGTTCACCACCATTGATATTAAAAGTATAGTTACCATTTCCGCCCATGACATCATCTATCATTAGGATTGTTTCATCACCAAAACATGCAGGTGCAGATACAACAGGCCATGTTACTTCGATCGGGGGAGGAGAGGTAAGGGTATAGGAAGCTGTATCCGTGCATCCTTTCGGATCTGTAACGGTGATCATGTAAGCCCCCGCAGGTAAGGTTACAGCCTGATAGGTGGAGGATACATCCGGGTTCCAGAGAAAGGTGTATCCACCGGCATTACCACCACTGACTTCAATTGTGATGATACCATCACTGCTGGCGCCACACGACAGATTAAGCGTTCCTGAACTATCAATATCAGCTATTAAGGTATCAGGCTGGTTTACAGAAAAGCTATCTATAGCTGTACAGTTTTTACTATCAGTTACCGAAACAACATATTCTCCCGCCATGAGACCATTGTTGATTGGCGATGAAGATCCACTGGCCCAATTGTATGTATAAGCGGGAGAGCCGCCGGTCGCAATTACTTCCAGTTGTCCATCCACATCACCAAAACATGTTGCATCAATTGCGTTGATCAGAGTAACATCAATCGAATCGGGCGCAAAAATTTCTATCGAATCCTGGAAATAACAAACACCATCCTGCGATATACTGAAGGATGTAATTCCCGAGCATAGATCTGTGATATCGAAAAACACACCTGTATCTGCCATCGGGCTACCCGCATCCCAGTACAGGAAAAAATCCAGCGCAGGATCACCATCTGCCGGTGTCACGCGTACAGCTCCATCACAAATTTCCGGACACGATGTACTATCAGGCACGCCAAACACCATATGAATCGGTGGTGGTGCTACAATTTCAAAACTGTCCACTGCCGTGGAGTCATTGGCATCGGTTACTGTCACATAATATTTTCCGGGTGCAAGTCCTGTGTAAATAGCAGACTGAGTTGTATCGGGAAATGACCAATACCATGTAACAGGAGCAACCGCATTCATGGTATCAACTATGACAGTTCCGGTAAAGGGACCACCTACTGCTTCATCATTACATATAGGATGTATGACGGAAATATCAAGTTCAAGTTGTTTTACACAATTTATGATCACAGTATCGTCCAGGATACAAAAAATAGGGGATGCAAAGATCAGATCCACATCAAGCGTATCTCCAGCATCAATCGGGATCGTAGCAGTGGTTAATCCATTACTCCACAGGACACCAACGCCTGCCGGAACAGGTCCACCCTGGAAGAGAACTGTGACGGTACTCCCTGGTTCGCATGGCACACCATTTATCTGGAATGTAATGTCAATTTCTTCATTGTCATCAAAATCATAAATCCTGAACGGCAAAGTTGCCCTACAACCTTTTGCATCCGTTACTGTCAACGTATAATTACCGGAATTTAGGTTGAGGAGCGTGTCACCATCCTGCGTACCCATCGTCGACGCAAGAATATATGGCCCCATGCCTCCTGAGATATTAAACCATGCATCACCCACAGGGGTAGGAATACAGTTATCCGGACGAGAACCTATTACAGTAACAACCAAGGGCGGTGGTTCACCAATGGTAAACATTATGGAGTCCGATATGCAACTACCATCTGTGACAATAGCGAAATAATCACCTGGCGAGAGCGGACTGTAATTGAATATTCCTCCAATATTATTGGCATTGGTTTCAAGCGTACCATCTAATTGATAAATCGAATATGAATACAATGGTCCCGAAACGCCATTCGTAAGACCACGTAAGGAAACACGACCATCTGTACCACCTGCACACGAAACATCAAAAGCGGTTACGTTCGATGAGATCGTGGTGGTGGATCCAATCACAAAACAAAACACAGTATCACATTGTGAAACTTCATCCTGAATGGTGATGCAATAATCACCCGGATTCAATAATCCTACGGTGACCATATTGGTGACCACGACAAATGAGGGTTTTATCGTAATCGTGTAGTTTCCATCCGGATCCGGTCTGGCACCTGAAACTGTCAGGCTGATAAGACCATCTTCAGAGCCATTGCATGTTGCATCCTGTATATTATTAACGGTTATAATGAATGGATTGTCATTGAGTACCGCGGTTACATCTGTTTCACAACCATTCGCATCTTCAACGTGGATCAGATATGTGCCATCAGGCAAACTTGTGACAAGTGATGAGTCACCCAGATTGCGAATAAATCCAGATCCAGCTATCGTCGGGTCCGTCATGCTTCGCCAGATATAACTGTAAGGCGCAGCACCACCTACAGGTATGATCCTAATGGTACCGTTATCAAATTTATAGCATGTTGGTTGCCGGATACGGATTGTAACTGATAGGGCCAGGTCAACGACATCAATATTATATGTCACACTCTCACCAACATTATCCGTAATGATGACATCATAATTTCCAGCGGGGACGCTTATAATTGTACTTCCTCCTTCTGCTGGAATACTAATAGGACCACCCGGAGTACCGGAAACTGTTTCCATCCACGTAATTGAATACGGGGCAGTACCTCCAAATACGGTGAGATCAATTTCCCCATTACCACCCAGCACCACAGGTCCGCAGCCTGAGACGAAACCAACAAGGTCAACTGCCCCCGAGACTGTTGTTACACAGCTTTCAAACTCAGAAGGAATAACACCTATATCATTAGCAATCTCAAATTCAAAAAACGGACTGATACCTACTACACTATTTGAACCCGGCAGGCCGACTATGCGGAAGCAGATTTCAAAAAGGACTGTTCCATCAGGAAGTGATATACCAGAAATAGGAAAGTTGAGCGGGATAAACTTTAGGGCATTGGGGCCAGACTGATTGAAATCGCTGTTGACATTAATGGATGGGGTGCCCGGATTTTGGACCCGAACATAATCAAGTACGTCGCTGTCCCAGATAATTTCAAACTGCCCACCTGCGATATTCGTAAAATCAGTAACTGTTATCTGAACGCACACGGTATCACCTGGCTGACCATCAACACAGGCAAAGGTGAAAACCACAGGATCGGTACCGGCTGGATAAGCCGCGAGCGGGGCGGCGGGAGTGCCAGCCATAAGGAGTTGACACGAGAACACGACACACCATACTACACAGCACACCCATACTCTTCGAAGCCAGCAAGTTAATTTTCCCATGAAAAATTATAGTATAAAATCTTTTTCTAATATGTAAGGGACAAAAGTAGAAATATGATCGGTCATTATGGTCGGGGTTTTCATTTATTTTAAAGGGGAGTCGGGACGTATGACAGACTCTGGATGATGTCCCCTCGCTGCCCGGGCCTTATTTGTCCAAAAAACGCATTTCGAACTTGTCAAAGTATAGGTATAGACGGTAATCAGATGGATATTGTTAGTGATGGCGCTCAATTACTGGATATTTCCTTCAATAATGACCTGATCGATCCACTGGTGGCCAAAATGATAGGGTAGTAAGGAGATTTGTTGGGCAGGTTTGGTGATAAACAAGCTCGCGGACTTGGAGATGGTGATACTACCAGTCTTATGCTGCAGTTCCATGGCGGCTGCACCATTGAGCGTCAGTGCATTAACGGCTTCTTGCGGTGTCATCTTCAGTTTAATACAGGCAAGTGACATGATGAAGGAGGCATTTCCACTGGGGGATGATCCGGGATTAAAGTCAGTGGCAAGAGCCACAGGGATGCCGTTCGCGATCATTGTCCGTGCCGGAGCATACGGTAACCCCAAAAAGAAAGCGGTCGATGGCAGGATCGTAGCGATGGTGGTTGAATTGACCAAGGCTTCAATTTCTGCTGAACCGGTATATTCAAGGTGATCGACGGAAATCGCATTATGTCTTACTCCAGCCTGAATACCCCCTGAGTAATCCAGCTCATTCGCATGAATTTTGGGTTTTAATCCATACTTCGCACCCGCTTCAAGGATCTTATCGGTTTCCTGAATGGTATAAAATCCAACGTCACAAAAAACATCAATATAATCGGCGAGACCCTCTTCAAAAATCGCAGGTAACATTTCTTCTGTCAGGATCCGAATGTATTCGCTCCTGTTATTCTTGTATTCCAAGGGCATCGCATGCGCACCCAGAAATGTTGCTTTGACAGGAAGCAGGTTTTTTTCTTTCAATCTCCGGATGACACGTAACATCTTCAGTTCACTTTCCACCGTAAGACCATAACCACTTTTTATTTCAATAGCACCCGTGCCCATCTTCATCACGGCTTTCAGTCGTTCAAAAGCGGAATCAAATAATTGGTCTTCATTCATCTGCTGAAGGCGTGCAGCAGAGTTTAGAATGCCTCCACCTCGTCGTGCAATTTCTTCATACGTGAGACCATGAATCCGATCGACAAATTCATTTTCACGCCAGGCCGCAAAGACAAGATGTGTATGGCTATCACAATATGCCGGGAGTACGATTCTTCCGGTGCAACCAATGACTTTATCTGCTCTTTCATACAGGCATTCAGCATCGGGCCCGAAATTTTTAATCAAACCATCTTCCATAAACACATAAGCATCCTCAATAGCATGGAGGATGCCCATTTCTTTACCTTTCAGCCGTTCGACGGTTGCAGGTTGAATGCCGGCCAGCAGGCCAACATGTCTGAGGAGAATCGTCCGATGC
>JBBREG010000084.1:0-12826 GCA_038203125.1 Chitinophagales bacterium | reverse complement strand
TCGTGAAGAGTCAGAAAGTGCTCTGCGTAAGGACATGTTCACCTCCATTATTAATTCGCTGCTGGCCGGATCATCGTCCATCGATGAAAAAATACTTCAACTGGAGTTGCTGGCATACAATTTTCATGAGTCACTTAATCTCACACCCCTCTTCACATACCTGGACCGTCGAAATAAAATAGACACAAAGGATCCTGTGCTGAGGGCGAGTTTTAAAGAGCGCCTCTATAACATGTCCCGGGAAGTCACCAATAAGCAGATCGCGAGTCTGGAAGGGGTCGCCTCATCTGAAAAATTTAATTACTGCTATGACACCATTAATTGTCCGGGCATGGAAGCCTCCTTCAGTTGTGTCTTCCAGGATAGCGTGAATACAGGCAAGGGTTTTGATTCCATACAACATGTGGTTCGTCTCACGATTTTAGAAATGGATACTACATATCGAAGCGTGGAAGTGCGATTGAATATCTGTACCCAGATAGAAGGCAAAGAAGATAAATGTGCCAACCCAGCTTTTACGATTGACTATTTTGAATTTCCCATGATCGACAATACGCGACTCATCAATGATAAGCGATGTTCGGTGGTGATGCGGGATTTTGATCCGATCAATAAATTAATCGAAATCGACATCATATTTTTCCCTGGATCTCATTCCAGCCTGAAGGAACGACCCTATTACGATGATATCGTGTCGAAGCTGCTACCCAACAAGTAGAACGTGACCCTTCGACTCCATTCGCTCATCCTCGTGCAGGCTCAGGTAAGGAATGCGAGAGCTGCTCTGTATTCAGTGGTGAATGGTCATTAGTTTTCTGCGCATATCTGCGATATCTGCGGGAAACTGATTTAAAGGGTTGGATTTTTGATCATGAACCAAAAGATTTTTGATTCGCATCCAGGATCTTTTGCTGATGATTGATACTCTCCATGTGAACCGCATTGACATATTTGGTAACAAAGTCCTGGCTCAGGCCGAGTTTGTCACCTTTCGAAAATGCTCGCTCCAGGATTTCATTCCAACGTGCCGTCTGCAGGATCGTGATATTATGATCTCGTTTGTAGACACCAATTTGTTCAGACACTTTCATGCGTTGACTAAGGGTCTGCATCAATTCATCATCGAGATGATTGATCTGCTGACGCAACCGCTCTAATGCAGCATGATATTCTACCGAATTTACATCATCCTTTCTCCAGGAAATATTTTGTAGTAACCTCTTTAGCTCTTCTGGTGTGATCTGTTGTTTGGCATCGCTCCAGGCCTTGTCGGGATCGATGTGACTTTCTATCATCAAACCATCGTAATCAAGATCGATGGCTCGTTGCGCCACTTCTTGCAGAATGTCTCTGCGACCACAGATGTGTGAGGGATCATTGAGCATCATGAGTTCCGGATGGCGGCGTTTCATTTCAATCGCAAGATGCCACATGGGTGCGTTTCGGTATTCCGTATTACCATAGGTTGAAAATCCACGATGGATCAATCCAATTTCGGTAATGCCTGCTCTGGTGATACGTTCTACAGCGCCGCTCCACAATTCCAGATCAGGATTTGTGGGATTTTTGATCATGACCGGAATAGAGACTCCCCGAAGTGCATCCGCCACCTCTTGTACACTAAATGGATTGGCAGTGGTTCGAGCTCCAATCCACACAACATCGATTTCAAAGTGAAGCGCATCTTCTAATTGTTTTGCAGTAGCGACTTCTACTGTGATGGGAAGCCCGGTACGTTTTTTTGCCTCAAGTAACCAGGGCAATCCTTTCGTCCCAATGCCTTCAAACATTCCTGGTTTTGTGCGTGGTTTCCAAATGCCGGCACGCAACATATCGACGCTACCTGTGGCAGCAAGTTGTTGGGCCGTTTCAAGCACCTGCTCTTCGGTCTCCGCGCTACAAGGTCCGCTGATGATCAACGGGCGTTTGTTCCATGTCTGTTGAATAGTATTCATCATGACTATTGAATTATCTTTTTTATCTGATTGGCATGCTGCATTAATTCCCGTAGGCCTTCATCATTTTGTTGCATCAGGCAAGATTCGAATTGTTGTAATTGCGAAATATGTTCCCGCAATACATCAAGTACGTTTTCTCTGTTTTGTAAAAAAATGGGCGCCCACATCGCAGGATTACTTTTGGCTAAGCGAACCGTACTTTCAAAACCACCACCTGCCAATTCAAAAATCGCATCTTCTTCATGTTCTTTTTCCAACACCGTATTGGCCAGAGCGAATGAGGTGATGTGAGAGATATGACTTACATACGCCGCATGTCTGTCATGATCTGCAGCATTCATATCGATCATGTGCATACCCAGTCGCCGATACATTGTTTCAATTTTATCCACTGCATCTGCATCACTTGCTTCACGTTCACAAATCACACAAGCCCGGCCAGCAAAGGCTCCTTTGACAGCTGCCTCAGGCCCACTGTATTCAGTACCCCACATCGGATGTGTGGCAACAAAACGATTCCGCATGGGATGATCGTGTATACGCTGACATAGAGCATACTTCGTTGATCCAGCATCAACGACAAGCTGATTATTTGTAATCATATCCAATATCCGATTGGTCATCTCAATCGTGGCATCTACGGGAATGGCGATATAGATCAAATCACTCTTCCGTACAGCTTCATGTAAGGGCAATACTTCATCGATCAAACCTAATTGCAACGCTTTCTGACTGCTCGCCTCCGTTCGGCTAACCCCGATGATATGTTTTGCCAACTGGTGTTCTCTTAACGCCAAGGCCAGTGATCCGCTGATCAATCCCACGCCGACTATTGTCACATTGTCAAACATGGCTTATTGATTTACCTGTTTGAACTTCCTGAATACGATGTATCGCTTCATTGATTTTTTCTTCCGTATTACACAAACTCACCCGAACATATTTCTCTCCCATGCTTCCAAATATGCCGCCAGGTGTAATAAATACATTCGCTTTATTCAGGATGTCATCACTTATTGCATAACCATCATGATATGATTTCGGAATCGATGCCCATACAAACAATCCTGCTTGTTGCTTTGAATAAGTACAATTCAGAACATCTAACAATTGAAAAACCTGCACTCTCCTTTTTTGATAGACTTCATTCACAGTACGATGCCAACTGTCATCCAGACCTAATGCTTTCGCAGCAGCCAGTTGTAGTGGCAGGAACATTCCGCTGTCCATATTACTTTTAAAACGAAGCACATCACTGATCCGCTCTTTGGCTCCGCACAGCATGCCGACACGCCATCCGGCCATGTTATGCGACTTGCTCAATGTGTTTAATTCAATCACACAATCTTTCGCATGCGCTACTGCCAACAGGCTCATCGGATTGTCATTGAGAATGAAACTGTATGGGTTATCATGTATAATAAGGATATGATGTTTTATTCCAAATGCTACAATGTCTTCGAATAATTTCTTCGTTGGCAATTGTCCTGTCGGCATGTGTGGATAATTGACAAACATCATTTTTACGTTATTGAGATTTGATTTTTCCAAAAGATCAAAATCCGGTATATAGCCATTTTCAGATTTTAATTCATACTCCATACATACGCCACCGGCAAGCTTCACTGCACTCTGATACGTTGGATAACCTGGATTCGGGATCAGCACCTGATCACCATCATTTAGGTACGTCATGCAGATGTGCAGAATTCCTTCCTTGCTGCCCATGAGCGGAAGTATCTCAGTGTCCGGATTCAACGCTACACCATACCACCGCTGATACCAATCACTCATCGCAGTACGCAGGGTCAGAATACCAGTATAGGATTGATACCCGTGAACATTTTCTTTCTGACTTTCTTCGTGTAATGTCTGTATGACATCCGGGTGAGGTGGCAGATCCGGACTGCCAATACCGAGATTAATTACATTCTTACCCGCACGATTGAGTTCAGTGATCTCCCTGAGTTTTTGTGAGAAATAATATTCCCCGATTCCGTTGAGCCTATTTGCTATTTCCATAACCCTCTTTTGTATATGCCATAGATCCGAATCTCTTCAGTCAATGGTTTGATTTCTTTTATCACTGTCCTGAACTGATCCTGTGAATCAAATTCCATATCCACATAAAAACTGTATTTGAATTCACTCGCAGGTATTGGCAAACTTTGCAACTTGCTCAGATTGATCCCATGGTCTGCAATCAGGGTCAATACTTTTGCAAGACTTCCCCTGGAGTGGCTGGTATTAAAACTTATAGATGCTTTGTTGGCATCTGCAACTGGCATTGCAGTATCGGTTGGCTCCAATGCAAGGAATCTTGTAAAATTATTTTTCAGGGAATGGATGTTAGGTGCGAGCACTTCGAGTTGATATAGATTTGCTGCCAGACGGCTGGCGATCGCTGCGATGTGCTTGCTTTTATGCTGATGGATATGTTTTGCAGTGAGGGCTGTATCCTCCGTTTCTACCAGTTTCCAGTGATGTCTATCGAGAAACTGATAACACTGTTGTAAGGCCATCGTGTGGGAATGGACTTCACGAATGTCTTCGAGGGTCACACCGGGGTTCACCAATAGGTTTTGCCTGATCTGCAGGTAGACTTCACCAACGATGTTGAGATGGGATTTTTGTAATAACGCGTAGTTGGACAGGATGCTACCGGCTATGGAGTTCTCAATAGCCATGATGCCTCCGGTGCTTTCCTTTTTGTTTTGGGCGATACGGAGCACATCCCTGAAGGTGGCGCAGGGAATAACCTGTACCGTCTTACCGTAGTACTGTTGTGCTGCTACCTGGTGGAAACTTCCTTCGTAACCTTGTATCGAGATTTTTGCTGTCATGAGTAAAAACGAAAATCCCGGCCTTTACGGGACCGGGATTTTCTGAATTGATTATGGTATATATCTGTCAGTTTTTCATGCAGGCACCCGGCCGTTCTTTGTTAAAGAAGTAACTAAAATAAAAGTTGCGGTATGTGCCTGTCATTGTCATTGAGATCAAATGTAGTCTTCCTGGGGATATAAAGCAATTCCGGGAGTAATTATTTTCCCTGAGGAAGAATAGAGTGTAAGAGAGCAAGAGGGTGATAAGACCAAACTTTTTTTATATTTGATAGCTCCGTCAACCCATTTGGCAGAGCACACGTAAAACCTCACATCCTAATACTAATTCTCTTCATTCACGAATGTGAAAAACCAACTAGTATGAAGCGCAAAGAATTTCTACGGCTCGGCGCCATCGCCGCCTCCCTCGGCCCTTTAGACTCCATCTTCTCTACCGCCAAAAACAGGATCAACCTGCTTGCATTCCTCGATCCGCAGGCTTTTGGTGAAGTCAGCAACACGATACAGGAAGATCTTTCTTCACTTATTCAATGGATGACGACCAATGGCTGGTCTACGTTTCTGAAAGATACATTGGGCGTCAACCTGGGTCTCAGCGGAGAGGCACTTCGCACAGAACTCACAAAAGATCTGGATAAAACGAAACTTTCGAAACTTACCAGCGATGGAAGTTCCGGTTTCGATGATTTTGCAGGCATGAATTTGGTCAAACCCGGATTCCCGGCGTTTAGCCTGTTGTATCATGCACTGGCGAGTCCAAGAGTACGCCCGGCCGGAATCAAATCATATCCGGATCTGACTCATCTTGATGCATTGGAAAACTACATCTACGCCACCGCGGGTTTTGATGACCTAAAAAATATCTACGGCGTCAAATCCAATGATGATTTATTACTGGCAGTCTTCGCGTATGAATATCGTCCGGCATTCAAGACTCCGCATCATGATCATGCTGACATGGTTTTCTCCCGCACAGGCATCGGGCGGATCGGAATGGAAGACATGAATTATGATCGACTCAACCGTTGCTTTACTAATAAACCAAACGACGGAATAGCAGCAGAGAAAATCGCAGTGGTTCCTGCACGTTTTGGTTTATTCATTGCTAAAAAAGTGAAGTCTTCTGATGTTGACCTGATGACTACCGGCATCTATAAACCGGGTGATAAGTTTGATGATGAGACGGATGCAGAACGCACATTTTTACAGCCTATCCGGAAGGTGTTCCATCACGATGCATTATTTGGTGAAGCAGAACTGACTTTTCAGGAAACGCATAAGAGTGAAAAACTTGCTAAGCTCGTCGAGCATACAGATCTGAAATTTTATAAAGACATTAAACCTACGATCCGTCATTCTGCCGATCTCCTGGTCATCGATGGAAAAAAGAGAAATATAAATTCATCCTTTCTTGTCATTTCAAAACCAGAACCTCTAATCCGTCTTGCGAAAGAAAATGGTAAGGCCATGTACTTCCTTGTTCCGCCAAGTGTGAAGGCACCCGGAGGAGGTGGTTATTATCGCAACCGATATTTTACCAGCTTCAATACACAGGATGTGCAGGATGTGGAGTTGTTGGTACCTACTGCTAATGGGTATCAGAAAATACCAAATAAATATAATGAACCGCGTACGCAACCATTATTTCTGAACGTCACGCACGAATTAGATTCCACGAATGCAACCGGGTATCGCCAGGTTACAAATAATGAGGCCTTTGAAGATCGTGTATATGATGGTTTGTATCAGGCTCCATTATTCGAAGACAGTATCTGTGAAGGAAATGTCACAGCAATGATTTCAACTACGAAAGCAACTGCGCTGAGTGGTATGTTTAAAGATGTGTTGCCAGGATATTCTGTTGTCACAGCTCCGGATTTTTTCCCGCAGGTAGACAATTATGATTTGATGGCGTATGATGTGGCACCGGGTATGCTGCAAAATGACAGTAATTTTTATGAAGGTGGATTGGCAAGTCTGGCTACATGCCGTATGATCCCAAATCCGAATTACATCCCGCCTCACGATAAATCCGATAACCAAACATACACTGCGGTGTTGAGCCACAAGGCGAAAGCTGGCATGACGACGGGTGATAAATTTAATAATCCAAAATTGCCGAAAGGATATTTTGTTTCTGGATTTTTACCGGATGTTGCTTCGTCTGTGTATGCGCCGGGATGGGACATCACGTATTCTGCGGCCAAGCCTGGAAGTACAGATGTATACCTGAGTACGGAAGGCTTGGGCTCTCCATTTGTTGAAGACATGAAACTGTGTGCTGCAGCGAATGGTATGTGGCCTGCATCTTCACCGGATTCTGCGCGGACGTATCAGGGTGCATTGGATCCCTGGAGTCGGAATCCAACTGCGATTCCTTTATTGGATACTGAATTGGGTATCCATAAAAATTCTCCTGCAGGTCTAATGATGGGTAAGGAGTCCTTTGGATGGGATGGTGTGCAGGGACCTTTTCTGGAAAATCAGGATGGTAAGTGGAAAATCAATTTTGCAGACCTGGGACGCGCTGATGTTGTACAGAATGCGCTTGATGGAAATGTGGATATGTCGAAGTTGCGCGAGCTTACGAGCATGGAACTCATTTTACGTATGACGTGTCTGAAAAAAACCATTGCAAATCTTCCAAAGATTAATTTCAAAGGATATACAAAAGCACCGCAGATGGTGGCCTTCACACGATGGTGGATGGTCAGTGCTGAGCCTGTTGATTTTGGAAAAGAAAATGCGCAGGGTTGGGGTATTCCAAAAAATCTTGTCGGGACAGATACCAAATGGATTACTGATAAATCAAATGCCAAGGTATCCGGCAAAGGATATCTCTTTGTGATCGTCGATGTGAATGGTAAAAAAGTATCGTGGGATGGATTTGGTCGCCGCAGGGTTGATGTAACGAAGATGTATGTCGTACAGGTGGCAGAGAATACTACGGGAGTATCACTTGCGATTGCAACGGTGAAGAAAGGTCAGGCAACGTGGACGATGGGGTGAGAGCGTGAGAGTCAGTGGTCAGTGGTCAGTGGTCAGTGGTCAGTCAGGTCAGTGTCAGTTTATAGTTTTTAGTTTTCTGCGAATATCTGCGAGATCTGCGGGAAACTTAATTATGCAGTGGTCAGTGGTCAATGGTGAATGAGTAGTTCGAACATTTAGGAACTCAAAATCCAAAATCCAAAATCCAAAATCCAAAATCCAAAATCCAAACTCTAAACTTCAAAATTGTCTGATGTTCTCGTTATAGGTTCAGGACCTGCAGGATGCGCGGCGGCAGCGACTTGCTTACAGGCGGGCCTAAAAGTGGTGATTTTGACTGAGCATCCGGATCACAACTTATTGGATATGGCTGCACCTGAACCACTGGAGAGCATACATCCGGGGGTGTCTTCTTTGCTATATAAAATTGGTGTTGGGGGTGTAGAAGTGAAGGCTACGAGATCGAGGTATGACGGGATCCATGCGGGTGGAAATTACACTGCGCTGGGAGAAGATGCCAATGGACCCTGGCTGGGCATGCATCTGAATCGCAGGATCTTCAATGCGCAGTTGTTGCAGCGAATGAAGGGGATGGGTGTGGAGATTCATTATGAAGAAAAAGTGGAGGACATTCTTTTGGAAGATGGTAAGGTTATCGGGATAAAAACCGCAACCGGAGATTTGTTTGCAACATACACCATCGATGCAAGTGGCAAAAAAGCTGTTGCAGGAAAGAAATTAAAATTCAGGAGTCAGTTTTTTTCTCCACCCTTAGTTTGCTGGACAGGTGTGTCTGCGATCTTTGATACCTATCCGTTTGATTCACGTTCGTCACACTTTTATGCCAATCCAAATGGCTGGACATGGTTAGCACCATATCCTCCACATTATTGTTCGTGGACGCGATTGAGTATAAAAGGTGAGAAGGATCTTTCACAGCCTGATGAAATAAAAGAATATCACATTTTTGGAAAGGTTCAGTTTGCTAATATGCGGTGGCGGATGTACCGACCAGTGTGCAGAGAAGGAATTTTGCTTTGTGGTGATGCGGCGGGTATTCTTGATCCTGCCGCAGGTCAGGGGATCTTAAATGCGTTGTGGTCGGGGATCGAGGCGGGTAATACAATCGTATCATGTATGAAGCAACCTGAAATGGCGGCATTTCATTTGGCGGCGTATGATGATTGGTTTGTGACGCAGTTTGAAGAGAAAGTCGGGAGGCTCAATGAGTACTACAAGGAGCATGAAATTCGGTTAGTGAGAGAGTGACCCATCGACACCTGACGCTCATCCATGTGCAGCCTTTAGGGACATGGTGAGAACGTGAGAGCCTGAGAGAAATTAAACTAAAATATTAGACATTTTGACTCAGTAAAATGAAGAATCAACTTATCGTTTCCATAATATCTAAGATTACCGGTACGGTGTCCAAAATGATTGGGTCTCATTTTGATCAATATAGATTGAACCATCCGACCTGATGTGATAGGTTACTACTTACCGGTATCGTCTCCTCTTTCCTCAAAAGTTTTTTCTAACTTTTCGACCGCATGGACCCACTACGCCTCAACCATAACTTCGAGGATTAGCTCACCATGGACACTGCCATCATCGGTGCCGGTGTCTCAGGGCTTTATTCTGCGTTTCGACTAACGACATCAAACGGTTCAGATGCAACATTGCCCGGCAGCCAGGTTCAGATGTTTGACCTGAGCCATCGTATCGGTGGTAGACTGGAGTCCGTCAGGCTGCCCGGTATGAAGATTGTGGGGGAACTCGGAGGCATGCGGTACCTGTCATCGCACCGCATCGTGAATACCTTGGTTGAAGAGGTCTTTAAAAGGTCGGTGATCATCAGTTCCGTACCGCTGGGAATGTCGGTAGCATTTATTCTATTCATGTTTATTTCTTCTTTTGCGAGTCTCGCAAGTTACAAGGTCACGCAAATGATGGAATCTGCCGATGCAGAAAAGTATCCGGTTCAAAAATTCTTCCGTCCAGTGGAGGGTGGTGTTGACACGGTGATTGTATTTCCCAATTAGATTGTATCATACCGATTATACATGTACAATGGTTATCCGTATGCAGGTCCGCTTGGGGTTATGAATGAAGCACGGACAACAATTGTGTACGATAATTCCTCAGACACCAAGCTGCCGTTTGGTGAGCTTGATCAGTTTCTCGATGAAGAAGGAAGGAAATTGACAGAGATGTATCAGATTTATAATGACGAATCGGAATAATGCATCAGGCAATAAATCTTAATCCACCAAAAACGCCACCGGACTTTCTTCCACAACAGCAGATGTCTGCGCTCTCCTTATTTTGATCACATTCGTAAATGCAAGGAAGCGAATGACGAGAAACACAGGATCAAATTCAAACTTCTTCGAGGCGAAGTTGGCATTGCCTGCATTCTTGTGATGATTGTTATGAAGTCCTTCACCTAACATCAGCAGATCAACCGGAAAGAGATTGCGTGACGTATCCTTCATCTTGAAGTTAACATACCCGATGGTGTGAGCAAACCAGTTGATAATGACCCCATGGAAAGGTCCCATTGTGGCATGCAGTGCAATCAAGGGGTACATCCACCAGGGAGCTCCAAACGCCATATAGATCAAAACATAAATCAATACCCATGCTATCCGGCTGGCGCCACTGCTGGCAAAGCGATCAAATGCTTTCCAGTCCGGGAGGTCTTTCGTAAACATGGGATCTACCTGCTGACCGTGATTATAAATCTGTCGGTACACACTACGTGTCCGCCACATCATGGCAAACAGATTGTGATCATATTTCGGTGAATGCGGATCCATCTCCGTGTCTGCATAGGCATGATGCATGCGGTGCATGATCGCATATGCCCTTGGGCTAATATAGGATGCACCCTGAAACAAAAAGGAAAGGAAATAAAAGAATTTTTCCCAGCCCCTGCTCATGGTAAACATCCGATGTGCCGCATATCGATGGTGAAAGAATGTCTGCGTAAAAAGCGACAGGTACCAATGAGCACCTATAAATGCTAATACCCACATATTGGAAGTATTTAATAGTAAGAAGTAAAGTAAGGCTTTCTCAGATACTAGTAAGAACCCTATACAGGGCTATTTCGTTGCATCTAAAACTGAATACGATAAAGATAACAGGAGTTTAACTTAGATCGCACTTTCTTTTTGTGTACGGAAGTGAATTCGCACAAATGGCACGCTTGATGTCCTTCTCCGTCACTATGCGTTAATATCTTATTCCCTGAAAATTTTTATTTATATCCTCATCAGTACTGCAAGCAGAGGACCTGTTTAAGCTTAATCCTGCAGAACTTGCAGTCCACGATCTGCCGGTACGTATTGGATGAGAGATATTTTACTGAATGCAACGAAATATGAAAATTTGGACTCTTAGAATAGACTGGAATCGAAGTATACATCTAAAATGGGTACTTTTATTCCGCACCATCAATTATGTCAATTGCAATACAGTTCTACTTGTTTTAATGTACTGCTGTTCAGTTTGCTCTTGTTGCCATCATGCAACATGCGAACATCCAATGATCAACAAGGGAACCAGGGAAATGATACCATTCCATCCGGTAATTCTGTTTCTGATAAAATTTCAAATTTTTTCCTCGACACCTCCAGGCTGAATGAGATGGAGATTCTTTACAGTCTGGATGCATATGATCATACAGGAACGTTAATTGTCCAGGATGCAAAAATCAGGAGAAAACAAATTTTAGGAATCACATATTTTATTCTGGCCACTCCATCTGCTCGTAGTAATGATCCTCTATTTAAACTAGATAGCATATCGATCCGGCTTCCACAGCATGAACAAATTATATCCCTGGTGGAATGGGGACCCTACCTGCATTCCTATGAAGAATTACGACATGCAGGTCTCACCTTTGATGATTACAATTTTGATGGCATCACCGATGTCAGTATTGCAAGCAGTGCAAGTGGGGTGTCCAATGACGTACGGGATTACTATTTGTACAACAAACAATCAAAATTATTCGATCATCATATTCGACTTGCCAATGCAGGTTTTGATCGTGAAAAGAAACTGGTGATCACCAGGTGGTTCGGTGGGCATGCGGGGAAAATTGGGGGCACTACCTATAGTAAGTTCTCCAAACAGGATATTCTGATTTTTATTAAAAGTGAAAACCAGGATTTTAATCCCGGTCTTGATGCATATATTAAAGAAACAAAAACACTCAATTCGGATGGCGGCTATTCCATTCGAATGGATACGATCAAACGCGAATAAAAATCGGTATGAATTCAACTACACTTTTTACCAAACATATTATTTCCTGTCAAAAATCCATTTTCATGGCGAAACTGAGAAATTTTTTCAAACGAAGTATCATACGGCACTAAATCCTGGATCCAAAGAAAATGTAAATAGACCCGATGAATTTGAAAACAAGAAATGAGTAATAAAAAATATTCCTGAAACTGAAATTTTCATAACGTGGATCATTCTAATGTCATAAGAGCGTATCATACCAAGGATAAAGAAGCTGTGTTGTCGGTTTTTCGGGCCAATACACCCAAATTTTTTTCTCCGGATGAAGAAAGTGATCTGATCTCTTTTCTGGATCATGAGATTGAAGAATATTACGTCTTGCTGGTGGATAACCAGATCATCGGAAGTGGAGGTGTCAATTATGAGAACAATCGTACAATTGGCATCATTAGCTGGGGCATGATTCATCCGGATTACCACGGAAAATACCTGGGAACGAAATTATTGAAGTATCGCATCCGGCAATTACATAAAAACAAAACTGTTGAAAGTATTCGTGTGCGCACCTCACAGCATGTGTACAGGTTCTATGAAAAGCAAGGCTTCAAATTAGTAAACGTAGTGAATGACTATTGGGTAAAGGGGATTGATTTGTATGAGATGCAATATGAAGGGGAAGGAAGTAAAGGAGTAAAAGCGGTTTAACGTAAATTCTCGCAGAGATACTTAAAAATGAATTGACGCAGATTGATTCTACCAACTATCAAAAATAAAATT
>JBBREG010000083.1:0-12949 GCA_038203125.1 Chitinophagales bacterium | reverse complement strand
GGATTGGCGCTTGGGGCTTAACAGAAGCTAACACAGGTAGTGATGCCATGCGCATGCAATGTGTTGCTGTACAGGATGGTGATGAATGGGTGTTGAATGGCACCAAGTGCTGGATCACACATGGCAAATCCGGCCATATTGCCCTTGTAATCGCACGCACGGGCGACCTGCTGGATAGTCATGGTATGACTGCTTTCGTAGTGGAGCGCGGGACTCCTGGTTTTAACGCAGGCAAGAAGGAGAATAAGCTGGGCATGCGGGCATCTGAAACAGCAGAAATGATCTTCACGGATTGCAGGGTTCCAGCAGCAAATATGCTGGGACAAGTTGGAGATGGCTTTATTCAGTCTATGAAAATCCTGGATGGCGGTCGCATTTCTATCGGTGCATTAGCTTTAGGAATTGCTAAGGGTGCCTATGAGGCATCTGTAAAATATTCACAGGAGCGTCATCAGTTTGGCAAACCTATCGCAAGCTTCCAGGCGATTAGTTTTAAACTGGCTGATATGGCGACCAAAATTGAAGCTGCAGAATTGTTGTTACGCAATGCTGCGGACCTCAAGAATACAGGGAAGAAATGCACAAAAGAAGCAGCGATGGCAAAGTATTATGCATCCGAAATAAGTGTGCAGGTGTCAACTGATGCAGTACAAATTTTCGGGGGGTACGGATACACGAAAGATTTTCCTGTTGAGAAGTTTTATCGTGACAGCAAGTTGTGTACGATTGGGGAAGGGACATCGGAGATACAGAAGATGGTAATCTCCCGGGAGATCATGAAGGACGTGAAATAGCAGGGCATTGCAGGGCATTGCGGTGCGTTACAGGGAATTGCAGGGTTTGCGATTTTTGACAATCTTGATACCTCTTTGCCTTATACATTATAAACTATTAGTTGTTAACTGTTCGCTATTAACTATAAAAATCCATGAAATATTTTCTTCTCCTCTCATCGATGTTTTTTGGTCATACGCTCACATCACAAATCACTGCTGCCTGGACCGGGTATTTTGAAGGGACATTACTTGGCCTTATTGCTCCTATGGAAGGAATAGCTCAAGGCAATACCTGGAAAGGTGTCATCAATGTCAATGGGTATGTAATCAATCTCGACGGATCTATTGTGGGGGATAATTGTGAAGGAACGATGAGTGATCCACAGACGCAAACGTCGATTCCTTTCCAATCACAGATGTATGGCAACCTGCTCACCATTCGGATCCATGATATCAATCCATTAACCGGATTGAAGGAAGATATGGAACTTGTATTTGAGAAAAAAAGTGAGCTCTCCCCACGTGGATCAACCAACACAGAGGAATCTTCTTCATTTCAGGTAATCAAAGGAAAGATTGACCCAAACCTGATTGGCAGATGGCGATATACCAATTCATATGTAAGCGGCGAATTTAGTTTTGCTACAGATTATTTTATGAAAATTAATGCTGATGGTTCATTGCTCTACACAGATGGACGTACTGCAGGTGGAGGACCTAATTCATCTATTGATTCAGGGGATGGTGATGTGTATACCGTATCATGGAAGGCAGAAAATAAAATAATCTATTTAAACGATGGTAACGGCTGGCAGGAATATGCGCGATATTACCAGGAAGGCAATAACCTGATGCTCACGTATATGAATGGGAATAAGCAGGTGTGGGAAAGGATCTGATTTTTGATTTTGGATTTTTTATTTTGGATTATTAATTTCCTGTTTTTAATGATTCCAATTTCTAATTTCTAACCTGGTTCAGCTTTATCTTGCTTTTACCAATTTCTCTATCCAGAATTTTCCATTCAATTCAACACGAAGTAAATACATACCTGCCGGATATTGTTGAAGATCAAAGAAGTTTTCTTTAACGTTACTGTTCCCAATATTTCTACCGGTTACATCCAACAGCGACACTTTCCCTTCTTCATTTTTCCAAAGAATATTTACAATTCCTTCGTTTACATTATTGATGAAAAGATATGGCTTGTCTGCTGGTGAACCAGGTTCCGCAACACTTGTCGTGCCTACTTTAATATCAGTCGTAAACATTTCGAGACCTCCACGCTGATTACCAATCACCAATTCGTAGAAACCATCGTTCGTAATGTCTGCCAATGCAGGTGCACTACGAGTGCCAACGTCGAGACTTCCAAATTCAGCATCGAGTACTGTAAATGATCCGGTCAATCCATTTTGCAGATCTCCATACTCAAGGATTTTTCCAGGATCACTTCCTGTAAAAAGTACGAGGCCTTCATCTGTTTGGACAATGGAAGGTGTACTGTATTGAGGCAATCCAGGTGGGATATCAAATAATGCTCTTCCAAAACATGCTGTGTTCGGACTTGCTGTAATATTGGAATTGAAAAACGCTGATCCGGTTGAACCAACATTTTGCAAATAATTAAATGCACCACATCGTCCGGCACCATCTGCATTCCCTGTACGCTCACCAATGACGAGATCTGATAAGCCGTCGCCATTAATATCCACAATCTGTGGTGTTGCTGAAACACCAACATTGATATTCATGTACGGATATATGGGAGCCTCGAATATCATGGAATCACCTGATGCAGCAATATTTTTATAAAAAAATAATTTTCCATTCTGATCCCCTACGACCAGGTCGACACTGCCGTTATTATCAATATCACCAAATGCAGGTGCGAAATCGAATGTTGGATTCGAAGCAAACTGGCTCATGCCAAGATAATCATCCGTCACAAAGGAAAAAACAGGTTGTTCAGATGTACCAGAATTTTTGAAATACCATAAATATGGAATGCGTGTCTCGCTGGCTTCTGTAAAATGATATCCACCAATGACCAGATCCAATAATTCGTCCCCATTAATATCTGCAAACACAGGGCGGCTATGCGAACCGAGATCGATCATTTCATTTTGGAATGCACCCTTTTCGGTCAGTTGATATTCAAGCGGACCATCTGTAAAAATATTATCATCATATCGCCACACGCTCAACCGATCTTCAGCAAGTGATCTGGAATTCACAGCAGCCATAAATTCAGGTTCGGGATCATCATCAAGCTCTACACTATACGCACCGACGAAATAGGGAATCTCTATGGGAATATTGTTTTGAGGAAAATGTACATCCTGAGATACCATCCAGGCTTGTTGTGGCGTGCCCCCATTGGTTAACGCAATAATACGCTTTGAAGAAATATCTCCCAGGTATGCATCCAGATCTCCATCAAAATCATAATCAAGTGTCATTATTGTACTTCCTGAGTGACGCAGCTTGATCGGGTCCTCACCGGTAAAATTTCCATCTGAACATTCCGCAGGCGTTTCACTGAGATAGACTTCTTCTGTAAACTCATTTTCAAGGATTTTGCCCCAGCAAATATCTGACAGTTCAAACCGAAGAGAGTCTCTACCCCACCCTTGTTCGACAGAAATATTTTTATAATAATGTATAAAACTACCCCCAGGCTCAAATGCAAGAATATCAAGGTCTGTATCTCCGTCCGCATCTTTCATAGAGGGAATATCATCCCATGACACGTACAAATTTGTTAATCCTCCACTCACAGTGATCTGCAAATAATTTTGACCCCGGTCCGGAATGAGTTCAAATGACCATGTATCATTTTCATACGATCCGCGATACACCGTCACGCCGCCAACACCTGACTTAATGGAACTCGTAAATATATCTTCAACACCATCACCATTGTAATCCGTGATATGTACCCAATCATATAGTGGTGGGAAAATAGATTCATATTCCCATGTCTGGATCCAACGACCAGAAGCAGGCAGACGGATATAGGTCCGGAGGATATCACCCTGTCGGTCAAAACTGACCAGGTCTTTGATACCATCACGGTTGAAATCAATATTGGTAAATTGCGGTGCATTCATACCTCCCGTCCATGCCATGGAATAGTCGTTTCCATTACGTTGGATCGTAGGATCATAGCGCTCCTGCGCGATCGCAGTGAGTAAGTTACACACCATGAAAAGCAATAAACCTGAAACTCGAATTATATTCATATTTGTAAGTCGTCAGCCAAAAGTAGGGCAATGAGGCGACATGAAATGTCGTATACCTTCAGGGAGCATCATTCTCAGGGTAATTAACAAATTAACAACATGTCACGGCAGTATAATGAGCGACCCTATTCCATTCATCCATCCACCATCATCATGGTGCTTGTTTTTATGGGTATTACCTCGCTATTTGGCGCCCTGACCTTTGCCTATCTGTATGCACGGGTGGATAAAAATATGGGCAGTATTCATATTCCCGTGCTGTTTGTCATCAATTCCATTGTTCTTGCTTCGAGCAGTTATTTTATTCAGCAATGCAGGAAACAATTTGATCGCCAAAATGAACAGCTCCTCCTGAAAAATGGATATTTCACGCTGCTGGCTACGATCTTGTTCCTCATCCTGCAATCCCTCGCCTGGAATCAACTGATGGAAAAACAATTGCTTCCGGGATCAACAGGCGGACACGGGTATCTGTACGCTATTTCCATTCTGCATTTTCTTCATGTTGTGGCAGGCATCCCTTTTCTGGTTCGCATTCTCTTGCCATTATATCATGGTTATAAAGAAGGTAGTGCTGCTTTGTTTTTTATCAGTGATGCGAATCGCAGAAAATTGAAACATACGGCATGGTACTGGCACTTTATTGATATCGTTTGGGTATATCTCGTCGGGTTCTTTTTGGTCAACAGTATGTTATGAGTTGTGTGTTGTGTGTAGTTTTTGCTTTGCGGGCTTTGCGTCTTTGCGCGACATAATGCTCATTGATCCATACTCTCTGATATCTGCCGAATCTCAATCCCATCAAATCTACCTGAACTCATCCACAGCATTACACTCTTATCTTTTAGTACTAGATTTCTGACCGTTTCTTCCAGTTCGGGTCCGCTCCTGGTAATGATGAGATCCGCTTCATTAAAATGAGTTGCCAGCTGATCACCTGATAAATCTGGCAACTTCTTACTCTCCAGCGTATTAGGACTGAAATACACAATCCGCACGTCTGCTTCCCGGAGTGAGTTTTTGTACTGAGGAAGGAATTCCGGATTCAGCGAACTAAACGTATGCAATTCCAGGATCGCTACGATGTAGGCTGAAGCATGTTTTTCACGCACCGCCTGTACTGTTGCTTTTACTTTCGAAGGCGCGTGCGCGAAATCGAGATAAGAAATTAATGACTGACTTTTATGGATCAGCTGCAAACGTTTCTGTGCTCCTTCAAATGAAGCTGCACCAAAATAAAATGCATCTGAGACCAGGCCGAGTTTTTCAACCACCCATTTAGCTGCCGACAAATTTTGCATGTTGTGGATGCCAAATATTTTCAGCGGATGTGACTGGCCATCATCATCTGTTAGTATTACAGTACCATCAGCAAGCTGATACGGCAGGATAGAATATGGAATCAGTGTTACATCAGGTGAAATATCGGCAATCATCTGTACCAGATCTGCATCATCACTGCAATAGATCAGCGTATCTGTCGTCCTGAGTGACTCGATGAGCTGACGAAATGGAGCCTTGTACGATTCATACGTCGGGAACACATTCATATGATCCCAGGCAATACCTGTGATCACCGTGATCTGTGGACGATAATGCAAAAATTTGGGCCGTGGGTCGTCCGGACTGCTTAAGTATTCATCCCCTTCCAGAATGATAATACCTGCATCAGAAATGGACACCGGATCCAGATTCCCGATAGCGGCTCCGATCATGCGGTCAGCTTCCATGCCTGCATGATCGAGTATATGAGCGACCATGCCCGAAGTGGTCGTCTTGCCGTGACTCCCTGCCACTACCACGCGGATTTTATCTTCTGAAAGAGAATAGATGAATTCCGGGAACGATTGAACCTTCAGATTCAGCTGTTTGGCCCTGAGAAGTTCCGGATTATCCTTTCGCGCGTGCATGCCCAGCACGACCAGATCAATTGAAGTATCGAGGATCTCGGGACGCCAGCCAAACTGGTCCGGCAGGAGGCCAAGTTGCAGCAGGCGGTTGCGGCTGGGTTCATAAATTTCGTCGTCTGAACCCGTCACCTGGTGACCTTTACGGTGCATGGCAATTGCTAAACTATGCATGATACTGCCCCCGATTGCGATAAAATGTATCCTCATCCTTTGTTAATTTGGCTCATTCAGTTAACTTTTTTGCTAAAAAGCGGTTCAAATAAAATAATATTGCGGTTGAAACGATTATAAGACTGTGCCTGGCACGATTTTCCAGGATAATTTAAACGATTGTAAACCATGAAAGTATCTTCTTTTAAAATCATCCTCACCACCCTTGGATTTGCTGCGTGCCTGGCAATGTCTACCGGTTGCAACAAAGGTTACGGATGCCCCAGTGACTTTTCTGTTGATGCCTGCACTGAAATGCCGGCTACCATTACTCCTTCCTGCTAATTCGGCCAGCCCAACAGGCTACCAGAAACGTTCAGAGGACATCACCACCTGAGATTATCTCTTCTTTAGCACCGCCCAAATGAGTTTCCATCCGACCCCAATCATCCTGGGGCCAGATGATGTCTACGTTATCAGGACACTTGATGGCTCTGATACGCTTTACGCCCGGTCTTACAATGCTACTTACCACAGTACCAATGGCGCCGTCAGCGAAAGCCGCCACGTCTTTATACAGCACGGGCTGAATACCCAACTAGGCCATTCCCGCATTCGCATCCTGGAATTTGGTTTTGGAACCGGCCTCAATTCATTCCTTTCTTTTCTTTTTGGAAAAAAACATTCTACCGTAACCGAGTATGTTGGCATTGAATCGAACCCGGTGGATATCCGGATTGCACGTCAGCTCAATTTTGCTTCCTACGTCGCTGCCCCGGATTCTCAGCCAACTTTCATTCGGATGCATGAAGAGCAGGCATTTTTACAGGATGAATTCAGGTTTCAAAAGGTATCCTCTCTGGCTGAAGTACCTCACGGAGAATTATTCCATTGCATCTTCTTTGATGCATTCTCTCCTTCCGAACACGCGGAGGCATGGATCCAGGATCAATTTGATACGATTGCTGCCCTGACATTACCTGGTGGTTGCCTGGTGACGTATTGCGCCCGGGGTGAGGTGAGGCGAACAATAGAAAGGGCTGGTTTTAAAGTCAACCGTATACCTGGAGCTCCGGGGAAAAGGGAGATGATCCAGGCGTATAGACTTTCCTGACCCTGACCCACGCCTGAATTGGGTGCTTTGCCCTTCTGACCCCTGCCCCTGAAAGAGGGACCTTAGTTTATATTTTTCGACATTTGCGACATGCAGATGAAGAGCTTATACTTCCCGCAGAAATTTGAAAATTTGATCACCAACCGATGGTTTATCATCGGGCTATTTGCAGTGTCAGCCATCATTGTGAGCATACAGGCATTGTCGCTGAATGAGACCGCTATGATCGCAGGTGGTCGCGATTATAGTGCGTATAACAATTACACCATTTTCAAACAATCATGGGTACATCTTGTCGGGCATAAAGATATCTATGCTCATTACATGACCGAACAATGGGATCTGTATAAATATAGTCCGACGTTTTCATTTTTATTTGGTGCGTTTGCCATTCTTCCGGATTCCATTGGGCTTACACTATGGAACCTGATAAATTCACTCATTCTTGCATTGGCGATTTATTATCTGCCCGTATTAAATCAAAAACAGAAAGCTTTTATTCTGCTCGCCTGCCTGATCGAGTCGCTTACCTCCATGCAAAACGAACAATCGAATGGTTTGATGGCTGGGCTTATCATCCTTGCGTTTGGATTGTGTGAACGCAAACAATTATTCTGGGCGATGATGTGTATTGTGCTGTCGCTCTACATCAAAATATTTGGCGTGGTAGCGCTGGCATTGTTTTTATTTTACCCTGAGAAATGGAAGGCAGCATTGTATTTCATTTTCTGGTTGGTTTTATTCTTTGCCTTGCCCTTATTGGTGATTGAATGGTATCAGGTACGCTTTCTTTATTTCCGATGGAATCAGACGCTGGCGATGGATCATTCGGTTTCATATGGATTGTCGGTGATGGGTTGGCTCGAAACCTGGTTTAAGTTGCATGCCAATAAATTAGTTGTCACCTTGATCGGAGGTATATTGCTGATGTTGCCAATGGCGATTTTCAAAAATTATAAAGACTACTTTTTTAGAATATTGATGTTGTGTTCAGTGCTGATCTGGATGGTGATCTTTAATCATAAAGCGGAGTCACCAACCTTTATAATTGCGATGGCGGGTGTGTCGATTTGGTTTTTTTCAAAAAAACCTACAACGCTTGACTGGGTGTTGTTTATGGCTGCGATCATACTGACATCTCTATCACCCTCGGATCTATTTCCAAAACCCATCCGAAAGGCGTGGGTGGAGCCATATGTGTTGAAGGCGTTACCTTGTATAGTGATTTGGGGGAAGATACTTTACGAGATGATGTGGGAAGAAGGGAGGAAAGGAGGAAAGGAGCAATGGAACCAGAGGGCAAAGGAAAGTTTGATTAAGACCTGAAAGGGAATCAAAAAGCGGATACACCACCCCTTCGCATCATTATGATAGATTAAAAAAGGTGCGACCATGACTAACCTGATTGCGCTTTCAACAGCCTGACTCCCGTCCTTCCGGAGCATTTCTAAAAAGAAATGGTAGGGTTACCCCTGCGCTACGACTTTGCCCCCTTGATCCTTTGCGCTATTTTAGCCCCTCAATCCATCAACCCTCCTTCATAATATGGCAGAACAAAAGGAATTACTAGGTATCGGCTCCCGCGTAAAACACCCGGCATACGGCGATGGTGTTGTCATCAGGCTCCATGCCGTGGCATATGAAGTGTGTTTTATCGTTTATGGGATTAAAAATGTGGGAAAGGATTACACGCAGTGGGAAGTCCTGGACCGCGTCGAAGCCACTGAACCCATCACGTTTACCGATGCCGAAAAGTCCCTGATGAGAATCCTTAAACAATGGAGTGACATCTCAGAGGTCGTCACCATCGCCGACAAATGGAAAGGTGGATTGCTCGTAATGCAACCCGGCGAAACCGGCCTCAAAGGAAAGGATCTGCCGATCGAAACATTCTTCCACAAGATCGTCATGCTGCGCGACCGCGTCAGGGTGCTCGAACAAAAGATAAACGCCCACTCCAAACTTACCGAAGAAGATAAAATCGATATGCAACAATACATCACCCGCATTTACGGAAGTCTTACAACGTTCAATGTGATGTTCCGCGACAAGGATCAACACTTTGTGGGTGAAAAATCATAACCATGATAAAAACACTTTTTTTCTTCTTTATACTTTTTTCCGGTCTGTCCTGCCTCACGTTTGGCGAGCCCTTTAACGCCCTTCCACCCGGTATGTGGCGCGGCGTGCTTTATCTAAGCGACGATTTCGAAGGCTTTGATGAAAGATCAAAAGGTGAATTACCTTTTAATTTTGAAGTTGTCTACACTACGCCAGATTCATTCCATATTGTCATTCATAATGGAGAAGAACGAATTGTGTTAACAGATATTAAGATGGGCATTGACCGGCGCACGTCTCATGATACATTGTGGATTGAATTTCCCGTATATGATTCCTATATCCGGGCGAAATATGAAGAGGATGCCATCGAAGGCTTTTGGCATGTACGCAATCGGAAGGACTATCAGATCAAATTTAAAGCACTGCACGGGCAGACACATCGTTTTCAACAAGCACCCGAAACTCCTGCAGCGGATCTGACCGGACGGTGGGAATGTCATTTTGAAATTGAAAAAGATACGCCCACAACTTCCATCGGAATGTTTGTGCAGGATGGAAATAAACTGACAGGCACATTCATGAACCCAACAGGTGATGATCGATTCCTAGAAGGACAAGTGAGTGGTGATCGTATGTTCCTTTCGGTCTTCGATGGTTCCCATGCATACCTGTACGAGGCTAAAATTCTGCCTGATGGTTCTATCACAGGTTTGTATCGATCAGGTAATCATCACAAGACGTATTGGGAAGGCATACGAAATGATACAATAGAATTACAGGATCTGGGTGACGCATATTCAATGACCCAGATGAAGAATACGAACCAGAAATTCCAGTTCTCCCTGCCTGATCCAAATGGTGAAACGGTTGATCTTTCTCAAGCGCCATACGTTGGAAGACCAAAGATCATCCAGATCATGGGTACCTGGTGTCCGAATTGTAAGGATGAAACAGAATTTTTACTGGAATATTTAAAAACACATCCGGATCCGGGATTTGAAATCGTGGGGATCTCATTTGAACGTCATACTGATGAAGCGAAAGCAAGAGGTGCGATTAAAAATTATAAAGAAAAAATGAACATCCCCTACACCATTTTATATGGTGGGTCTAACAATAAAGCAAAAGCTTCAGAAGTCCTTCCTTCACTCAATGGTGTTATGGCATTTCCTACATTACTATTCCTGGATGCACAGGATCATGTCATAGCTACCCATACGGGCTTCAGCGGACCTGCTACGGAAGGGTATGCGTCATTTAAAAAGGAATTTGACGGGTTGGTCGAAAAAATTAAAGCACCTCATGAATAAGTGTGTACTTATCACCGGTGCTACGAGTGGTATTGGCCTGGCAACTGCACGTGAATTTGCATCACACGGATATGATTTGATTCTTACCGGAAGACGCGAAAAAAGGCTGGATGCTGTAGTGAATGAATTTAAAAAGTATGAGTCTATCAAAGTGACCACATTGGTTTTTGATGTCCGCAATTTTGATGAATGTGAAACTGCAGTGAATTCAATTCATCGACCAGTTGACATTCTTATTAATAATGCAGGATTAGCCAGAGGATTGGATTTTGTTTTTGATGGCCAACTCAGCCACTGGGAAGAAATGATCGATACCAATATCAAAGGCATGATCTACATGACCAAGCTAATCAGTGCACAAATGGTCGAACGCAAATCGGGTCACATCATAAATTTGGGCTCATCCGCAGGAAAAGAAGTATATCCGAAAGGCAATGTATATTCCGCTACAAAATTTGCTGTGGAGGGATTTACCAAATCCATCCGCATGGATCTTCACACGTATAATGTCAGAGTATCGCAGGTATCACCAGGCCATGTGGAAGAAACTGAATTTGCTAAAGTCCGGTTTGAAGGGAATGAAGAACGTGCAAAAATTTATACCGATTTTAATCCGCTAACCTCAGGGGATGTGGCAGAAGCGCTTTATTTTATTGCCTCCCGCCCACCCCATGTCGATATTCAGGATATCGTGATGATGGGCACGCAACAGGCAGCTAACCTGCTGATCGACAGGTCAGGCAGAAAATATGATCAACCTTAATTTTTTCAATACCCTTTTATGTATTTCGATATGAAACAACTTGTCATCTTTTCTCTTTTGCTTTCAGGCATGTTCACATTTACTTCGTGCCTGGATACCGATAATAAAAAAACAACGGACGCAATTCCCGCCACTTATACGGATATGGATATACACTCTCATGCTAAACCCACCCAGGCAGTCATCAAACATCTGGCTCTTGATCTCAATGTAGATTTTAACACAAAAAAAATATCAGGTACTGCCGCTTATGACATCCAGGTCAATTCAGGTGCTGACAGTATCATCCTGGATGTCCGCAATCTGGATATCCAGGAAGTAATGGTCGATAATGAAAAAGTTGATTTTACACTCGGAACGGATGCTGAGTGGATTGGCCAGGCATTAATGATCCCTGTTATGGAAGCATCAAAAAAGCTCTCCATCAAATATTCAACACGCCCGGATGCAGAGGCATTACAGTGGTTAGTGCCTTCTCAAACTGCCGGAAAACAACATCCCTATTTATTTACACAGGGACAGGCAATCCTCACGCGCACATGGATCCCAATACAGGATAGCCCCGGCATCCGGTTAACGTATCATGCTACAGTTACCGTACCAAAGGAATTGATGGCCGTCATGAGCGCTTCCAATCCACAGGAGAAAAATAAGGATGGTGTATACAATTTTGAAATGAATCAACCGATCCCGGCATATCTCATCGCACTGGCAGTAGGAGACCTTGCGTTCAAATCCGTTGGACCACGCACAGGTGTTTACACGGAACCCTCCATGCTCGAAAAATCAGCCAATGAATTATCTGATATGGAAAAAATGGTTGAATTGGCGGAATCCCTGTATGGCCCGTATCAATGGGATCGGTACGATGTAATTGTTTTACCACCTTCATTTCCTTTTGGCGGAATGGAAAACCCACGTTTAACATTCGCGACCCCTACTATCATTGCAGGGGATAAATCACTTGTGGCACTTATTGCACATGAACTTGCACATAGCTGGTCAGGTAATCTTGTCACCAATGCTACCTGGAATGATTTCTGGCTCAACGAAGGCTTTACTGTGTACTTCGAGCAACGTATCATGGAAGCATTATATGACAGCACGTACAGCGATATGCTCGCTAATCTGGGCTTGCAGGAATTGAAAAACACAATTTCAGAACTGGATCCGAAAGAAACCCATTTATTCCTCGACCTGGAAGGAAGAAACCCGGATGATGGGATGAATGATATTGCCTACGAAAAAGGTGCGCATTTCCTGAAGATGATTGAGCGTAAAGTAGGCAGGCCACACTTTGACGGATTTCTAAGAAAATATTTTGCAGACCATAAATTCCAGTCAATGACAACTGAAAGATTTATTGCCTATCTGCAGGAGAAGTTATTAGTTCCGAACAATGTGACGATTAATATTGATGAATGGGTATATGGACCCGGTCTTCCTGATAACTATCCCAAAGCAAATGATGAACGATTTGTGCGTGTAGACGTACAACTCAAAACATTCCTGGATGGAGCGGTAGCCGCACAATTGGGTGCGCGTCAATGGGGCACGTTCGAATGGCTGCATTTCTTACGGTCATTACCTGATACCCTTTCGTCCGAACGTATGATG
>JBBREG010000082.1:0-13001 GCA_038203125.1 Chitinophagales bacterium | reverse complement strand
ACGGCACCGTCTTCAAATTCAAGAGCCCAGCCTTCGCTGCCAATGTTCATGACCATGATATCCATACCCAGGTTCATGGCTGCTTTTTGTGTACTCAACCGTGTACGCAGACTGGAATTGAAGAATAACATTCCAAGGGTTTTATGTTTTCCCAGTTCCGAAAAACCATGTGCATCACTTTTCAACATTAACGCTTCACGGATGAGTCCGTTCACATTAGTGACATCCTTTGCAGAGGTAAAATATTTCATGCTAATTCTTTTTTGGTTAGTGTGGCATGGAACGAATCGATAAACGCATCGATCTCTTTTTTGGTAATCGCCAATGACGGAAGGATTCGAATGGTATTTTTATTGGATGCCGAACCGGTAAACATGAAATGCCGGTACAACATTTCCTGCCTGATGGAGGCGCAGGGTTCATAGAGTTCAATGCCGATCATCAGACCCTGGCCGCGAATTTCTTTGATGTGGGGTATGCCATTTAGTTTTTCCCGGAGATAGGCTCCCATGATCAACGCATTTTCCATGAGGTTTTCGTTTTCAATCACGTCCAATACCGCGATCGCAGCTGTACATGCAAGATAACTGCCACCAAAAGTGGTACCCAGCATTTCTTTCTTCGCTTCGATAGACGGACTGATCAGCACACCACCTACCGGAAAACCATTGCCCATTCCTTTGGCAATTGTGATCATGTCCGGCGTAATGTCGGCATATTGATGGGCAAAGAATTTTCCGGTTCTGCCATAACCGGATTGGATTTCATCTAGGATCAAGAGAGCCCCTTTATCTTTGCATAGGGATGCTACTTTTTGTAGGAAACCCGGATCCGGTATTTGTATTCCGCTTACGCCCTGTATACCTTCCACAATTACTGCACACGTGTGTTCATCGATTTCTTTTTCGACAGCGGCAATATTATTCAGTGGTAAGAAGACAATGTTGTTGTTTTCATTTATTGGTGCCACAATCGATGGATTGTCTGTTGCGGCAACAGCAAGGGAAGTCCTCCCATGGAAGGATCCTGTAAAGGCAATGATTTTTTTTCTGCCGTTGTGAAACGAAGCAAGCTTAAGTGCATTCTCATTTGCCTCTGCACCGGAATTGCACAGGAACAATTGATACTCAGGATATCCCGAAAGCCTTCCCAGTTTTTCAGCAAGTATATTTTGCAACTCGATTTTTATAGAGTTGGAATAGAAGCCAATATTTTGCAATTGCTCGGTCAATGCAGCTACGTAATGCGGATGCGTATGTCCAATGGATATGACAGCATGTCCGCCATAAAGATCCAGGTATGTATTTCCCTTGTTATCCCAAAGAGTTGAGCCCAGCGCTTTGCTGATCTCAATATCAAAGAGATTATAAACTTCGAATGGTTTCATGTAAACTGATTTAAAAAGCGCTTGCCTTGAGTTTTAATCCTGAGGTCTCCTCCAAGCCATACATCAGGTTCATGTTTTGCAATGCCTGTCCGGATGCACCTTTGAGGAGGTTGTCAATCACACTGATGATCATCAACTGATCATCATGTTTTTCCAGATACAGGTGACACTTGTTGGTATTCACTACTTGTTTGAGATCAACGTTGGTCTCGCTGATCCAAACAAAAGGATGAGACGCGTAATACTGGTTGAAAATTTCTTTAAGAGATGCAAGACTTTCCTGCGTGCTCAATGTGATTGCTGCCAGAATCCCTCTGGTGAAAGATCCACGCATCGGTACCATGGTCAATTTATGTTCAAAACCGCTTTGCAACTGGTTTAGACTTTGGTTAATCTCATCAAGGTGCTGATGTGTAAAAGCTTTGTATACGGACAGGTTGTTTTGCCTGTAACTGAAATGAGAAGTTTCACTCAATGCCTGTCCTGCTCCTGTAGAACCGGTGGTGGCTGAAATCTGAATGTCCCCCTTCAGCAAATTTTTCTGCGCCAGGGGCAACAACGCAAGTTGTACCGCTGTAGCAAAGCAACCAGGATTGGCGATGTTAGTTGCAGTGCTGATATTATTCCTGTTCAATTCCGGCAGACCATAAACAAAATTGCGTGTTGTATGTGTGTTTACTCTAAAGTCCTGGCTTAGGTCTATGATTTTTACGGAGGGATGAAAATCAGAAATGATCTTCGCGGACTCACCATGACCAAGACATAGAAATACGACATCGCACTCCTGTGAGTATTGATCTGTGAAATACAGATCGCTTTCGCCCAACAGGTCATGATGTACTTCCCAAACTCGGACATTTGCATGACTTCTGCTATGCACAAATTTTATTTCGGCATGCGAATGATTGATCAGGATACGGATGAGTTCGCCGCCTGTATAGCCTGCAGCACCTACGATGCCCACTTTGATTTTATTCATGCACCAGTGTACTATTCACCTGATGATAAATGGATGTCTGGTTGCCGAAGATTTTAGTAAAGCCTTTTATATCGGTTCCGGTCCAGCCTGCATTCATCTCCCCATAGCTTCCAAATTTGGAACTCATGAGATCGTGATCACTGCTGATGCCATTGAGAATAAACCGATAGGGTAGAAGCGTAACATTCACCTGTCCGGTCACGGTTTTTTGTGAGTTTGTAAAGAAAGCTTCAATGTCTCTCATGACCGGATCAAGCAATTGCCCTTCATGGAGCCAGTTGCCATACCAGGCTGCAAGTTGATCCTTCCACTGCAATTGCCATTTGGTCAGGACATGTTTTTCGAGCAGGTGATGTGCTTTTACGATGATGATGGGAGCTGCGGCTTCAAAACCCACGCGACCTTTAATGCCAATGATCGTATCGCCTACGTGTATATCGCGGCCGATGCCAAACGGTTGTGCAAGGTGTTGCAGGTATTCAATGGCTTTGACCGGATGACCAAAAGTTTCATCATTGATTGCGGTGAGTTCTCCCTTATGAAATGAAAGTGTAATCTCTTTTTGTGCGTGTTCTGTGACAGGTGTCGGCCAGGCTTCTTCCGGCAGGTATTGGTGTGAGGTAAGTGTTTCCTTGCCGCCAACAGAAGTGCCCCACAATCCTTTATTCACACTGTACGCAGCTTTCACAAAATCATAGTGCACATTGTTTTCATGCAGGAAAGCGATCTCTGCTTCGCGACTCAATTGCTGGTCGCGGATCGGTGTGATGATCTCTGCATCCGGCAAAATGTGTTGGAACACCATGTCGAAACGCACCTGGTCGTTACCCGCACCGGTACTGCCGTGTGCAATCGTATGGATGTTCAGACTTTTAGCGTATTCGGCGATCGTGATAGCCTGTATCACTCGTTCAGCACTTACACTTAGGGGGTACGTACTATTTTTAAGTACGTTGCCATAGATGAGATAACGGATGCAGGTGTTGTAATAATTTTCACGGACGTCGATGCATTTAAAAGATGCCACACCGATGCTCATCGCCTTCTTTTCAAGTTCGGCAATTTCGGATTCACCAAAGGCACCGGTATTGACAGTGACGGCGTGAACATTGTAATTTTTATTCCGGCTCAGGTAGACAGCACAGTAAGTCGTATCCAGACCGCCGCTGTAGGCGAGTACAATATCTTTTTTACTCATTTACTTATGTCTTTAAGAAGAGCCGTTTGTTTTAGTTTGATAATTCGTCCGCGCACACTCAATCGTTTTTCTGGAGGAAGGGTACTGTATTCAGGTTTTTGAACAACAGGTTGTGGTTGCTCTTTTTCTTTGGGATCGTATAGCATGGCGGTGCATAAACAGTTTTTGAAACCTTTCTGTGTGAGGATGTCATAGTTCACACAACTTTTGCAACTGGACCAAAAAAGTTCGTCGGTCGTAAGTTCTGAGTAGGTGACAGGTTCGTAGCCCAGGTCAGAATTTATTTTCATGACGGCAAGGCCGGTGGTGAGTCCAAAAATTTTAGCATCCGGGAATTTACTGCGGGAGAGTTCAAAGATTTTTTCTTTGATCATCGTGGCTAAGCCCATGCGTCTGTATACCGGGTTGATGATCAGTCCTGAGTTGGCTACATATTCTTCGGATTGCCAGGTTTCGATGTAGCAAAATCCGGCCCATTGGCCTTCGGGGCCAAGAGCGATTACGGCTTTGCCTTCGTGGATCTTTTGTGCCAGGTATTCGGGTGATCGTTTGGCGATACCGGTGCCTCGTACAAGGGCCGAGGTCTCCATTTCCGTGCATATCTGTGGGGTAATGGAGATATGTTCATCCCGGGCAATTTGTATTGAAAAATCGGTCATTTGTAGTGAGAAGTTAGTCAAAGATAGGATTTAACAGATAAAACATCTTTAGAGTTCTATTTAAAAGGATAAAATGTTTGTTTAATTCAATACTTTAGGATAAAATATCCTATAAATGGTTCTTTTTCAGGTATTTGGAATATTTAGACTCCGGGGAAATTTTCACTGCTATCGTGGTCAGTAGATGCATCTCAACTGGCGATCAACAAATTGCACCGAAAGAAAGGCATCGGTTCTGCTATTCTTCAAGAGCTACTTAGATGTAAAAAGATCAATTCCATTACAATCGTGAATACTGATATCATCATCAAACAATGGTGCCATTTCTGGCGTGCCACAATATGTATCCTTCGGGTGTTCAATTTGAAATTATAAAAGAGTTGGATGATGTCGATGAATGAGCATGCAATAGAAAGGGTTGCATAACACGTATATAACATCTATCGGTATAGAGCATCCATATCTTTCCAGCATATTACATTTACGATCAATGTCGTGTCGGATGAAGAAACAACTCTTATATATTTCTATACTCTTTTGTAGTACAATAACATTTTCACAACAAAGTCCTCCTGCACGACTTCGTGTTTTTATTGATTGCAGCAATACGTGGTGCGACATGCAGTACCTCCGGTCGGAAATAAATGTTGTAGACTTTCTTTATGACAATACCACTTCGGATGTTCATTTGCTCCTGACCAGCGAGGGCACTGGCAGTGGAGGATATGAATACCTGCTTATATTTTTTGGAGAGCAGTATTTTAAAAATCAAACGGATACAATTCGTTTTACCACTGCGCCGGTTGCCACCGAATTTGAAATACGTGAATCAATATTGAAATATATTAAAGCAGGTCTTGTTCCTTTTATCACTAAAACTGCTGCATTCAGAAATATAGAAATTAATCTGAAGAATACTGACGCTACGCCCATCGATGGTGCTGATACACTGGGCGTAATGGATCCATGGAATGACTGGGTCATGCGGGTTAATGCCGGTGGCTATTTTAATGCTGACGCCAATTACAACACGAAAAGTTACAATGGAAATCTATCAGCCAACAAGATCACAGACAAAACAAAAATTGGATTTGGTTTTTCAGCCAGTAAGGACAAATCAACTTTTGATTTTGACGCCGAAGATGCATCAGACTCGTATGTTGTAAAAAATCATAATTGGGCCATACATCATTACCTGATCAAAACGATCAGTCCACACTGGAGCTGGTCCTATGAGGCGAAGTATATACAGAATACCTTTTCCAATATCGAGGGTCGGGCATTCCTCCTGGCTGCGGCAGAGTATAATATCTTTCCTTACACGGAAGTAAATACGAAACTTTTTACCCTGAGTTATGGGCTGACGGCCAGAAGGAATACCTATTATAATCCCACGATTTATAATAAAACGACTGAGACGTTGTATGGTCATCGCGCCACAGCCTACCTTTCGCTCAATCAGAAATGGGGTACTTCATATGCAGGGATTTCCTACCACAATTATTTTCACGATTGGAGCTTATTTAATCTGGGTCTCGATGTATACACCAGTGTGCGTGTCGCAGGGGGTTTGTCATTCTACATTCTTGCATTTGGAGGACTTACACGCGACCAGGTTGGCCTCGTCAAAGGAAATGCAACACCTGAAGAGGTGCTGGCACGGCGTCGGCAATTGGCATCCGGATACAATTACTTTTCAAGTATGGGTATTAATTACCGCTTTGGTTCCAAACTGAATAATGTCGTGAATCCGCGTTTTGACCGGAGCAGCTCATTCATCCAGGATTGATTTCATTATTTTGGACGCTGCCAACAGTTGGTGCATTCAATGTCCTTTCATTTATCTGAGCCTTACCTCAAAAGGAATCTCTACACTGGTCGTCACAGCCTGGCCATTCTTCACACGTGGCTGCCAATCCGGCATCGAATTAACGACACGGATCGCTTCCGCATCCACGATCGGATGAAGCGATTGTTTGACCTCAGGATGTAGTGGTTTACCATCTTTCCCGACCCAGAACTTAACGATTAAAGTTCCTTCTATGCCATTTTCTACGGCTTTGTCTGAATACTGAAAATGATCAGCTAGGTACGTTCTTAGCGCCTCTAATCCACCCGGAAAACTGGCTTCGCTGTTTTTGATTTCCTCCTCAGTGGAAGAGCCTGCAGTAGCCATGAATGGAATATTCGTGCCGGCAAGTTCATGTGTCTGGGCGACTATTGAACAAGTAGATATACACAGGATGGCGATGATGCAATAGTTCTTTTTCATGATGGTTGCTTTTGAATACTTCAAAAGTACGCTCGCACATATGCGTCTGTAAGCCCCCAATGGGGTAGTTTTGAGAAATACCCACTTCGGGTGAGTTCTGCGTTTCCTCTCACCGGGGTTATCCAGTCATGGTGTATGCAGGTCTAAAAGGAGTGAAATGACCAAAGGCAGACCCGGGTCTAAATGATGTTGCGGACTCCCATCACGCTGTCAAATGCTCCAACGCATACTTCACCAGCCCGGCAGTGTTATTGATGTCCAGTTTCCGCATCAGGTTTTTACGATGCGTCTTTACTGTATCAACACTGAGGAAGAGGATCTCAGCAATGCCCGGATTATTTTTCCCCTGGGCGATCAGTTTCAATATTTCTCGCTCTCGCCGGGTGAGTTCCGGTGATATGATGGAATTGGAAATCGTTTTGTTTTCCAGGATGGCAGAAGTGACTTCATCTGAAAAATATCGTTTGCCTTCAGCCACTTTGCGGATGGCCTCCACGATCTCTTCTTTCGAAGCACTCTTTAATAAATACCCTGACACCCCGAGATGATACATTTTTTCAATAAATGCCTTCTCGCTGTGCATGCTGAGGATCAGGATCCGGGTCTCAGGATAATCCCTGGCCATTTCGACCGCTGTCTCAAATCCGTTTTTGAGCGGCATCTGGATATCCATCATCAGCACATCCACATCATGCGATTTCATCTTCGACAACACCTCTTCACCATTGTTGGCTAGTGACACGATCTGAATATCTGATACATCACTGAGCAGTGCCTGCAGCCCGTCGAGAAGTACTTTATGATCATCCGCAATAATGATTTTAATGGGCTGCTTCAACTCATACATGGATAGTTATTTCAATAATAATGGTCGTGCCCTTACCGGGCGTGGAATCGATGGATATAGTACCATTGAGCAAGGTCACCCGGGATTTCAGATTTTTCAAACCGCTGCTGCTTTTCTTTTGTACGCCATCTTCCACTTCAAAACCTTTCCCATCATCCTCTGTGACCAACTGGATAATGTTATCATGCTGGATCAATTGAATAACCAGTTCCGTGGCATGCGCATGCTTAAGTGTGTTGTTCAGGATTTCCTGAAACACCCGGTAGATCACCAGTTCAATTTCCAGCTCAAACCGTTCCTGCTGGACAGATTTGATAAACTGGATATCCAGACCTTCATTCACCTTCTGGTTTTTTATTTCTTCCTGTATCGCGCTGATGAGACCAAACTGTTGTAAAGACGATGGCACAAGATTGTAAGAGATATTTCGGATCTCACCTGTAATCTCCTGCAGGTATTTTTTGGAATTTTCAATCAGCGTTTTTTCTTTATCGGAGAAGGAATTGGTATTTGAATCCAGCATGCCCAGGTTGAAACGGATACTTGACAGCAATTGTCCGACCCCGTCATGCAGATCTTTGGAGATACGCCTTCGCTCTCTTTCCTCTGCATTGACTATAGATTTCAGTTCCTGTTTGCGTTGTTGTTCGAGGATGATCTTGAGCCGCTTCTCTTCATTCAGCACCACGCGTAATCGTTGCTCACTTTCGCGAATGGTATTTTCTGTTTTTTTACTTTCAGTGATATCGCGGATGATGTACAGCACTTCACTTTTATCAATGAAGATAAACCGACCTTCATAATCACGTGTCTGTCCATCCTGACGTTGCATCTGATATTCTATCAACTGCATCTGCCGGTTGTGAAGCGTTGTCTTTATTTTTTCCACTACCTGATGTGCATTCTCTTCCGGAAGCACGTCCCATATGGTTTTTCCTTTGATGTCACTGAACTGCAGGATTAACGAAGCCGGATTACCGTAGATGTCCAAAAGCTTTCCCTGTTGATTCACTTTCAGAATTAAATCGGGGAGTACATCCATCAAAACCGCTTTCGCATGCTCTCTTTTTTTAACGTTTTTATAGATTGTAATCGTGACTGCGGACAATGTGGTAATCAGTAATAAAATAACAACGGCCCAAAACCACCAGGTCATATAGAACGGAGGTAGGATCTCTATATCAACGGTCGCACCTGTTTCATTCCAAAGGCCATAGTTGTTGCTTGCCAAGACCTTGAACTGGTATAGCCCGGGCGAAAGCTGTGTATAACTGGTTTTGCGTTCTGTACCCGCTTCAATCCAGTCCGGATCATAGCCTTCGAGTTTATACCTGAAGCGAACATTTTTAGGTGATACAAAACTGAGGGCTGTATAATTAAATTCTATACGCCCTTTGCTGTAGTCGATCGATATGTGCCCTTTGGGAATGTATACGGAATCTTCAGTGATGATGCTTTCTACGATCACTGGTGGTGGTATGGTGTTTTCCGGTATGGCGTTCAGATCTATTTTAACGACACCATCCAGCATGGCAAACAAAAAGCTTCCATCCTGCATAGGCCACTTGCACCAGGGGAGGCCACCATTGAATTCCGGGTTACGGATGCCATCCGATTTATCAAATAACACAGGGGTAAGTTTTTGACTCGGGTCTTCAATACATATGAGCAATTGACTTTTTTTGAATTTCCATAGTCCGCTGTTTCCGGTGATCCACAGATTCCCTTTTGAGTCCTCTGTGATGGTGGAAACGACGTTTTCGATCAGGCCGTTTTTGGTTGTAAGGTTGTGAAATTTACCATGTTCATAAACCGTAAGTCCCAATCCATACGATCCGAAATACATTCTGCCTTCCTTGTCTTCATAAGCACCGCGGAAAAATTTTGCTTTCAGTCCGGATGAAGAGTCAAACCGGATGGCACGTTTTTCATCCGGAATGTATTGCGTGATGTCATTTGGTGAAAAAAGCCAAACGTTATTTTTGCTGTCTTCAAAATAATCGAAGACACCCGGAACAGGGAATGTGATGTGCGGATGTGGAGTGACCGTTTCGCCTTTAAGGATAAACATACCGTTACCAATTGAGACAAGTATTTGCCCTGACCTCAACCGATACAGCGTATGAGCGGTGCCACGTATCGGAAGCACCACGCGTGTGTGCCTGCCATCTTTTACATGATGAATGGTTTCTTGGCCATTGTACGTAACATAATATTCGTTTTGGCCGGCTTCTACAAAGCTTGTCACAAAATCTTTGGGTAACTGCTCAAACCCGCGTGGTACGATGCGTTTTCCGTTTTCAAAAACCACCATACCTGCCTTGGTACCAATAAGAATCCTGCCTCGTCCATCTTCCATTAATGAATAGCTGTTACGATCCGTATGCGCCGGATCCACATCCACATAGGAAAAGGAAAATCTGTTTTGTTTAAAGATCCCGCAAGTGGATGTAGCATACCATCTGTTTCCTTCGCGGTCTTTCAATGGACTTTCCAGGTTCGTTCCACCACAGCCAAGGTCGAACGGTGTCAATTGAAACTGTCGGGTAGGGATGAAATAGGTATACGACTCTTTTGCCTTGACGCATCTGAAAAATATGCGATCACCATCCATCATGTACATACCCTGGACAGGTTTTTCTTTGATGAAGGAAGAAGGGATAGTCATCGTCTGAAGGATTCGATCGCCTTTATATTGATAAAGAGTTTCAGAAGCTAAAATCCAGACGGAACTGTCTGAAGAAGAAAAAACAGTTTGATTCATATCCGGAAAACGGAGGGGTGTAAGCTTTGATGGATTGATTCCATTCGCCTTGGTCCAAAAATAGATGGTGTCCTGGCACATGATCATCATCTTGTCCTGTCCGATCGTATGGACAGCCCGGACGTTAATAATGTTATCCAGCAATTCAAAACCTTCACGTTTGGGTTTTCCGGTATTGTTGTCAATCACGACCAGTGTGCCTGTGTATTGCTCCAGGATCCACAGGTCATCATCGCTGCCAAGAAGGGCAGGTAAGAGTTGAGTATGTTGATTGGGAAAATATAAAACACTGAAGACACCGTCCTTATATTTTACCAGGTGCGAATGAGAAGTGGCGATGACCAGTTCTCCGGGATTTGTTTCCATGATCAGCACGATCCGGTTGGTCTTGAAGGCTGGGGTGTTTTCAATATTGAACACGCTGAATTTTACACCATCAAACCTTGCTAGGCCTCCATGCGTAGCGAGCCAGATATATCCGTCCCGGGTCTGGAAGATCTTGTTGACCGAATTTTGTGGAAGGCCATCTTCTACCTGCCATTGTTTGTATTGCGTGGATTGCGCCTCCAGATTTGTTAGGCACGGTCCGAACAAAAAAAGAATCAGGAAATACATGAATCCCCGGCAAACGTATGCCGGCACACAAGATCTGCTGAAGGAGCTCTTGCCTGATCGGTGAAAAACGAAGAAAGAAGGTTCAGTCATGCTGATTCACCTGAGTTGGTTATTCAGAGTATTATAAAGGTGGGATTTTTTTTCGGGCTCATCTGTAGTTCCATTTCCCTTATAATTTCGCAGAGATATTGAAAAATGAATTTTCGCAGATTTTCTTTACAATTCAAATATTTCTGCGGTCGTTGAGCGGAGTCGAAACGTCCGCATGTAGTCTTGCTTATTATCTTTTATCTTTTATCTTTCTGCGGTCGTTGAGCGGAGTCGCACTTCTGAACCTATTTATTCAGTAAGAATAGGTTTGCTTATAGGGCACTGGGAACACTGGATGATGAGACAATGATTTAGTTTTGGATTGGATCCCATGAAGAGTTTAATTCAATGATAAGCAAAAAGTAAATAGACGTCCGACTACATAGTCTACCCACCATCAGGTTTGTATCAAGGAGAATTTATTGTCGAAAATTTAGAGATATGTTGCATGCAAACATATCTCTATACATAAATCCTGACGTCGGTTATACCCGAAATGTCATTCCCTATTTCAACTTTCCTTCATTCCCTTTATCTTTGGATAAACCATTTCGGTTGACCATAATACAACTTACGCAGGAGATCGCAAAGGTGCTGGAATAAGTGCCGGATGAAGTGTTGAATGACATTCTGGAATACCTCAATAAACTTAAGGCAAATCTGAAGAGCAAGTCCTAAACGTTAAGCATTTTAGGCGAATACTTCAAGAAGACAAAAACTTACATACGCGTCGCGCTCAATGATCCTTCCCGAGGAAGCTATTGAATTTCATAATGTCCTGATACAAACATTTGGAGGAACGATTGGCCTTCGAACAGAGAAGCTCTGGAATCTGCCCTGTTGAGGCCATTCCAGACTTGTAATGAACAGGATTTATACCCAAATCCTGAAGACAAAGCAGCAGCAATCCTGGAGCGTAATGTCAATAATCATCCCTTGGGTGGACTATTTACAAAGCAATGTATGCTGAAAGGACGCCTATTTGTAAGTGGTTAGGAGTAGGAAAGAAGTTTACAAAGTCTGGTTTAGAGAAAAGATCAGCTTACAATCCTTCTTTATCCAGAGATTTTCGCAATTTTTTATAATATAACAAACTGCTTGATTATCAGTTAGTTACAATAATGAGGCACAGCTTGGGTACAAAAAAATATTGATCCGAATGACCGCCATGTTTTAGCGGCCGCTATCGCATCCAATGCAACGGTCATTGTAACCAATAATCTTCGACATTTCCCTGAAGAATATTTAGAAAAATTTGGGTTGTCAGCCATATCTGCCGATGAGTTCTTGGCCGATATTATTGATCTGAACCATGAGAAAGCAGTGGCCGCTTTCCGAGAACTTGTAATGCATAAGCGTAATCCTGAGATGGATGAATATCAAGTTTTGGACGCTATGCCTAAAAGTGGGCTAACCGATACTGGGAACTACTTGCATGCTCTTCTTTAAAGAAAATTCTATAGATGCTTTAATTCATTACATTCTTCTTTAGGTTTAATATTACCCTTGACTACTATTTTATGCAGTTCAGTAAATTCAATTCCCCCCCTAGTTGACTATTTGATATCAATACAATTATTTCACTATCATTCATTTCTGATAAGGTTTGCATCAAGGGAATCGAAACTTCCTCGTTGAATCACAAATTCATTCTCCCCTAATTTCCCTATCATCACACCCCGATGCAGGTTCATTACATTTCCAAGATTCTCCTCCAGGGACCATGGATGAAGGTTCTCGCCTGCCTTTTCTTTGTAACTACCTGTATCCCAGCCCATTCCCAATCGGTCAGTATTGAATCCCTTACCATCGCCGAAGGCCTGTCACAAGGCATGATCTACGATATCGAGCAGACGGAAGACGGCTTCATGTGGTTTAGTACAAAGGACGGACTCAACCGATATGATGGCTATACATTCGAAGTGTATACTAACGATCCTTTCAATCCGTACTCCATTACCGGTAATGAAGTGACAGCTTTATTCGAAGACAGCCGGGGTAATCTTTGGATAGTGATCATGGACAAAGGAATTGACGTGTTGGAAAAAGCTTCTGGTCGCTTCCTGCATCTGCCGGTCAATGTGTATTCCGATCAACGCGGAAAACTCAATGTCAATTGCTTTATTGAAAGTCCGGATAGCACCATCTGGATTGGAACTGAAAATGGGCTTTTTTCTGCCCGATGGACGA